>JBIKME010000061.1:0-6533 GCA_044359415.1 Rickettsiales bacterium
ACTGTCGTTTCAATGTCGGCATTTAGTTCGTTGATATTCGTTACCTCGCGATTTTCTTTTGCTTCAATATAGCTGCTTACGGATAGATTGTAATCGTTAGCGACGATTTTTTCATATGGCACGGTTTCGGCGACGTGATCAACCTTTTCCTTACTGTCGAACATATCCATGATGCGCTGGATATGGTCGTCATAAATGACATTGGTGTTGGCGGTTTTGGCAACATTGACGAAGAGCTGGCTTGGGTAGATAAAATAGCCTTTGGTTTTGATGGCATCGTCTTTGATTTCAGGGGTGATAACGCTATCCGCAAGGCTCGCATAGTTTATGCTGTCGTCATCTGCTTCGATATAGAGGGCAAAGTGTTCACTGATAAAACGATAGAATAATGTGCCAAGAACATATTGCTTAAAGTCCCAGCCATCGACCGCACCACGCACGTCATTGGCGATTTTCCAGATTTGGCGTTGAAGCGCGTCGCGTTGTTGTTTGCCTGTCATGTTTATTCTTGCCCTTCTTTTTTCTGCTCTTGCTTAACGATCCAGCGGTCTATCTCGGATTTACGAAAACGCCATGAACCACCTACCTTAAAGCCAGGCAATTTACCATCCGAGGACAATCTGTATGATGTTTTTTTCCAAGTAGCTAGAAACCTCTTTGATCGTAAAAATCTCTTCATCAGTCATTGTTGATTGAACCTTTTCTTAATGTGGGCTATATTGAAAATAAGGAAAAATTAAGGAAGTGGCAAGAGCTAAGTATTTTAGCGAGAGTCTTTCATAGCATTAATGGCTCCTAGTTACAGAGGTATATTGAAAAGGGAGCGCTGAAATGCACATATCCAGAATTAAGATCTCGAATTTTAGAATTTTTGAGAACATGGATCTTAAGTTGAATAAAGTGCAAAAAATTCCAGAAGACTCATGACATACTTTTTTATACTTATCGCCTTACTCGCCAGATTTCAATCCTATTGAGAAAAAGTGGGCTCAAGCTAAACATATACGAAGGACATTAGCTTGCTCAATTGATCACTTATTTCAACTTAACCTCATGTAGTTTTTTTATACTGCTTTAGCTATATATTGTTTTTTTTGGTGCGGTATTTCTGATATGGATGCGTTCGGCTTTCTGGAATAGTTGGTTCTAATATACCGCTATCTATCAATGGGTTAATGATTGTGCGAACCAGCCTCTTTTTGTCCCTTTTTCCTAAGATAGAAGCTATCTCGTCTGCGCTTAATTCTTTCCATTTACATAGTGTTATGACTACATCCCGTGTTTTTTCCAGCTTTGGCTTCTGGTTCAACTCGCTGATTAATAGCGATATTTTTTTTGGAATATCTAGCTGGGTGCTATTCGTCTTTAGCTGGGTGCTATTCGTCTTTAGCTGGGTGCTATTTATACTATTCGAAAGAGTGTAATAAGTAGCACTGCCCTTTAGTTCTTGTATTATAAGCTCCTTTTTGCGCAAATCTTTTAAATGTTGACTCGCTTCAAGAGTTTCTACCTTATTAAGAGTGCGATATGTAGAATTATCTATAGCCCCAGTTTCTCTTATAAAAATTAGAGCTTTTTTATGGGCATCATTTAACCGTAACTTGTTAAATTGTGCCAGCCAATTAATATCATCTTCGCTTAAGAAATGATGAAACAGAAGTTGGGCAGAAAACGTATTAGTAATTCTACCGGAACGGAATGCCGGGGCGTTAACCCATGCTTTTCCATTAATTTCATCATTGTGCGTATTCCGCTACCTTTTGTTTCAGCTAGATTTAAGTCATGAAATACAGCTGCAATAAAAGGATTTCTTGGATATGATCCTGGTTCACCTAATCTATCCTCAGGCGCCAAAGAATATCCAGGATTTCTTAATTCCAATCTATTTGCATATCTAATAATCTGTATAGGTTGTTGATCTCTATAACTTCTGTGCATTAATGCATTAACCAGCGCCTCACGTATTACCCTTGAAGGAACAACTGGCAAATCTTTACGTTGCAATTGACCTTCCGGCAAACTAAATGCTTTTGGTAGATCATCTAAAATTGCTGCTTCAGCTCTCATTAATAACCGTAGTAGTGAGTCTCTCATTTCTATAGTTGTGAAACGGTTCTCAGGGTCGCTAACCCATGTCGTACCAGGTACACGTATATAATCAACTCTTAACATTGGAAATAAGGTGCGCAGAGAGGTTTGCTTACCAAATAATAATACCCCTGCAACCGTAGGATATATCTCACCGGTTTTTACGTTCTTAGCAGTGCAATGTAATGATTGTAATAGCTCTTCATCCGTCCATGACAGCTCTTCTGCTGTTTTAGAAGCCTGCTTGCGTAATTGCCTGTATAGAAGGATAGTATTAGCATCAATATCTTCTAAAGTTGCATCTTCGACTATTTGCTGGTCAAAAGATTTATGAGAGCGATTGCCAAAAAGAAGCTGCAAATCTTCATCTGTACATTTTACATCGCTGGCGCCTATTCTCCTATATGCTCCTTTTGGCAAGCCGATTTTTTGAAAATAAACAGGTTTTTCTGTCGCCTGAGCCTCAGGAATTAATATTTTTAATATACACTTTCCATCAACCATTTCTTCAGCAATTTGGGGACGAATTACTGCACTAAAAGTGCTTGCACATTGACTTGAAAGGTCATCTTTTATTTTTTCTGGGTTTTCGACACCAACGGCTTTATAAAAAGGAAAAAGAGCATTATTTTCTTTTGTAACGCCTAATAGAATGTAACCCCCGTCCTGATCAGGCTCATTTGCATATGCACAAACAGTTTCAAGTATTGATTTACCACACTCAATGCCAAGCTTTGCCTCTATTCTGGTGGCTTCACCCATCTGATTAAGCTGTTGTATTAGTTCTTTTGCGCTGGTATGCATTATGTTGTGCTTTTCTAGTCTTATTATTTTTTAATTTCTTATACCACACAAATGGTTAATAGGGTACCAGTAGTTTTTCCGCTAAGTTTAATTACATGCTATAAGCCAAATACGAATTACCAAATCAAAATATTATGTCATAAAGAAAAAATACATTATAAAGTTAGAGAAGGAAGAAGAAAAGAAGATAAAACAGATTCTGAGGAGTGGAGTGTACAGTGCTTCGGTTAGGAATAGGGTACAAACTTTATCTTTAAGTAAAAAAGGGGTCTCTGAGAAAGAAATTTGCAATATAGTTGACGTAAGAAACTGAAGTTAATTTTGAACGTAATAACTATTAGATTATTTTTTGTATATCGACATTGAAAGCGGTAAAAATTAGTTTGTACTAAATGTAGTTTACATTTTTTTATTCCTTTTTAATTGTTAATAACATTTAAAAATATCTTTATCAGCTGATCATGTTTTTATGACGCATTGCGGATTGAAAAAGACGCTACTGATTGGAAAAATATTTTATTGATTAATTTATTAATAATAAACTAGATACCGCCTACAAAAAACACTTACCCATATGTGAAATAAATTGCCGTCATAATCCAAATATACCTTTATAATAAAATATCTTAACCTGGTTTATAAATGTGATTATGAAAGTTAATCTTCCTTTTTTGTATCGTTAGACATATTCTTATGTAAAAATGGTATTTGTGTTAATATAAAAACAAATGTTACGCCCAAAAGACCAAATACCTTAAAATCGACCCATGTATCAGTAGAAAAATTTCTCCAAACATATTCGTTAGCAGCGGCAATAAAAATGAAAAACAGTGCCCAACGTAAGGAAAAAACTTTCCAAGCCGAATCCGGCATTTTTATAGTGCTATCAAATAAATACTTGAGCAACCCTTTTCCTTTTAAAAGACCTATTATTAATATGGTAGCAAAAATTATATTAATAATGGTAGGCTTTATTTTAATAAATAAATCATTGCCACTAAATATTGTTATACTGCCAAATATAGAAACTACAGCAGCTGTAATAAGCGGCATTATAGGAATATGACGTGTTAAATAATATGTAATAGCCAATACTATTAATGTAGAGACAATCAAGGCTGCAGTTGCAGCTATTATACCTTCTAATTTGTATGCTGCAAAGAACAGCACCAAAGGTCCAAAGTCGGTGATTGATTTTAAAGGCTGCTTCATGTCTTTAGAGTCCTTGCTTTCATAAATGTCATTTCTGTATACGGACTCATATCGATAGAATATTGCCTGTATTGTTTATATGAATTATATATTCTTTTTTCTAATTCGCCTTCATCTGCAACGCTTGCGACAACTTTTTCCGACATATCAAAGAATGCTTCTAATACTGAATCTGGATAACGACGTATATCAACCTTATATTTATGCTTTAAAGTATTAAATGCTTGTATATTATTGGCATGATACTCAGCGGTCATTAAATCATTTTCAGTAGCGCATGCTATCTTAATTATAGTTTGTAGGTTTTTAGGCAGTTCATCAAATGCCTGTTTATTAATCATTAGCTCTAATGTAGGACCTCCTTCCTGAAATGCCGGTCCATAGTAATATTTTGATACCCTGTGAAATCCTAATGACATGTCATTCCAAGGCCCAACCCACTCCAGGGCATCTATTACCCCTGATTGCATTGCGGTAAATAATTCTTGTGGAGGTATAACTTGAGATGATCCGCCTAGTCTTGTAAATACTTCACCTGCTAGCCCTGGTATGCGCATTTTAAGACCCTTTAGATCTTCAACTGAGTTTATTTCCCTATTGTACCATCCTCCCATCTGACAGCCGGTATTGCCAGCAGGAAAAGACACAAGACCAAACTTCTCATACAACTCATCCCAAAGTTTTTTTCCTCCGCCAAAGTATAACCAACCATTTTGTTCCTGAGCAGTAAGGCCTCCCGGCATGCCACAAAAAAAGCTTGTGGCTTTAGACTTATTGAGCCAATAGTAAGGAGCGGCGTGCCCCATTTCGGCTGTTCCTTGGGCGACGGCATCAAAAACTCCCATTGCAGGTACTATTTCACCTCCGCCATATACTTGAATATCCAATTTTCCATCTGAAAGAGCGGTAATTCTATTAGCTAAACGTACAGCGCCGGTTCCAAGTCCAGGAAGTACCTTTTGCCAGGTCATTATCATTTTCCATTGTCTTTTTCCGGAAGAAATAGCAGGTTTAGCAAAACCTGAAGCCGCGGCTCCAACTGCTCCTGCCGCTCCTACGGCTGCAGCGCCGGTTATAAATGCCCTGCGCTTTATGTTTTTGGTCATAATTATCCCGTTATTACTAGATGATATCAATAATTAACATACAATTATATTTATAGGATATCTGTCCATATCTCAATAGCAATTAATTAAATTCTAAAGTCAATTGCTACTACATACATTTCTGATGAATCTTTGCGTGATGATTCCGGTTTAAAATGCTTAACTGTTTTAAAATGTTTTTTCATATCGTCGAGTAGTTCTTTTTCTGTACCGCCTCTAAGTATCTTTGCCACAAATACTCCTCCGATATTTAAATTTTCTTTGGCAAAGTCAAATGCTGTTTCACAAAGACTTATGATTCGAACGTGATCGGTCAGAGAGTGTCCGCATGAAGCAGCAGCCATGTCACTTAATATAATATCAACCTTTTTACCTTTTAAAGCTTCATTTAGCTTATTAAGGCCTGCTTCTTCAGTGAAATCTTCTTGAATTTGAATTGAACCTTCTATCGGATCTACTTTTTGTAGGTCTATACCTATAACTTTGCTTCCTTTAACTCTTTGTACGCATACTTGTGTCCAACCCCCGGGAGCGGAACCTAAATCCACAATATTCTTTCCTGACCTTAAAATCTGAAATTTATCATCAATCTCAATTAGTTTATAAGCTGCTCTTGACCGGTAACCATCTTTCTGCGCCATTTGTACATAAGGATCATTTAACTGACGCTGAAGCCATCTTGTGGAGGAATTTTTTCTTCCACGTGCTGTTTTAACTTTTGTATGTATTTGCCTGTGCCCTTTTTGAGAAGCACCACCGGAATTCTTTTTTTCAGTCATGGCATTGATTGTAAATGAAAAATTATATTAGTAAAGGACCAATCTAAGGTTATACTAAGATCATGTTTAGAATCTTTTTAACGATAAAGCTACAAAAGCCAAGACAACCATTTGCAAACTTGTATTCAATTTTCTTTCATAATTTTTCCAGAGTCTACGGCATTTTTCAAGCCTGGCAAATGACATTTTAACAACCGATCTTTTCGGTATAACAGCAAAAGTATGAAGTTGATTTCTCTTGGCAATTTCTACCGTGCAACCCAATATTTCTTTTGCAGTTTCAGCAAATTTTTCTCCTCTATACCTACCATCTGCAAGGGCATTTACGACATGTGATAAATTTTTTTGTGTTTTCAAAATAGTTTTAGGGCACCGTTTCGATCGGTAACATTAGCTGTAGTGACACCAATTGCGTGCGGAAAACCGTTCGTATCAACTGCAATATGGCGTTTAATGCAAGATACTTTTTTACCTGCATCATAACCCTTATTTTCTGCTGTATCGGTGTTTTTTACACTCCGGGCATCGATAATTACAAAACTCG
>JBIKME010000218.1:0-2703 GCA_044359415.1 Rickettsiales bacterium
TTAGAGGAATATCAAGGAAGAGATGTTTTCGTAATAGAAGGTGATAGTGAGAATTTTAAAATAACCACATATGATGATTTAATAAGAGCTAAAAAACTAATGAGTAATTGTAAATCTGTAGTAAGAAAAGTAGGAATTGGCTTTGACGTACATCAATTTTGCGCGGCCAAAGATCCGGATAATAACTATATCATGCTCGGTGGTATCAAAATTCCTTATACAAAATCTTTAGCAGGTCATTCAGATGCTGACGTTGTTATTCACGCAGTTGTTGATGCAATTTTAGGGGCGATCGGGCAAGGAGATATCGGCGATCATTTTCCACCATCGGACAATAAATATAAGGACATCAATTCTGATTTTTTTCTTAAAGAAGCTAATCGCTTAATTAAAGAACAAAATGGTGTTATTATCAATATCGATTTAACTATAATTTGTGAAGAACCTAAGTTATATCTATATAAGAATGCCATGGCTAAACAATTAGCCAATATATTGCAAATAAGCCCCGCACAAGTTAATGTAAAAGCAACTACAACTGAAAAGCTTGGATTTACTGGAAGAGGTGAAGGAATAGCAACCCAAGCAATTGCTAACATTGAATTATCAGGAGTATAAAATGGACGATAAAAACCTTACGCATAATTTGAGTAAACTAATATCATGGTATCATCCGGCATTTATTATTTCTACTTGGTTCGGAATTGGCAAGATAGCAATTGCGCCTGGTACCATGGGTAGCCTTGCTGCCTTTCCTGTTTTCATTCTTTTTCATTACTTACTTGCATTTACTACTTCAGAACAAGAATATGTGAATCTTTTTTTATTACTTACCGCCTTACTCTACGTAATAGGACAATGGGCAACAGGGGTATATATGAAAAAAACCGCAAAACATGATCCTAAAGAAATAGTAATTGATGAAGTAGTAGGACAGTTATTGGTATTTCTTGCAGGATTTATACTCATTGCTAATAAATTAAATTTATTTGATCATCTTTATTTAACCAGCGATAATACCCTAACTAGCAAGATATCCACATTTTTTACGACACACCCGATTCATACATCTTACATTTCTTCTGCAATTCCTATATATTTGATTTGTTTTGTTTTATTTCGTTTTTTCGACATTTTAAAACCATGGCCTATCAGCTGGTGTGATAAAAATATCAAGGGTAGTTTTGGAGTAATGTTTGACGATTTATTTGCAGCAATGTATGCAATAGTTGTATTATATGGAACAACAATATTAATTTTAATGTAGGTTATTATGTTTTCAGAAAAAGCACTTATAAAATCAAAAGCTTTATTAAAAGGATTAAAAAAACATAATTTAAGATTATCGGTGGCAGAGTCATGTACAGGCGGATTATTTTCAGCTCTTATTACGGAAACTCCAGGTTCATCAGAGGTATTTGACAGGGGTTTTGTCACATACTCCAACAAATCCAAAGTGGACTTACTTACTGTACCTACTTTTTATTTAAATGATTATGGCGCAGTAAGCAGGGAAACAGTTATTGCTATGGCCGAAGGAGCCTTACTAATGTCTTCAGCAAATATAAGTATAGCAATAACAGGAATTGCAGGACCAAAAGGAGGAAATGAAAATCATCAGATCGGTACTGTTTTTATATCCTGTGCGCAAAAGGGGAAAAATACAATTTATAAAAAATATCATTTTTCCGGCAATCGCCAGGAAATAAGAGAGCAATCTATAGATTCAGCAATGGACTTACTGATAAATAACATTAAAACTATTGAAGTAGAAAAAGTTACAGTAAACAGCGATAATTTAGCTTTTGCATAATAAAAGTAAGTCACTCTAATTCAGAAATTATGTTAAGATCCAAACCACTCTCTTGAATCAAGGAATGGGAATTATAGGCTTTTATGGCCTACAAAAAAGCTTACTATGTAACTGCAGCATGTCTGATCAAAAAAACAACTATGCAATAGCTAGCTAAAAACTCAATTCTCTTAAAATAAAACTATATGCTTTTATAAAAATATATGAAAACCAACTTTGATATTTTCCCTTTATAACAACATCACCTATTATAAAACTATTAATATTATAATTCTTTATAGGCTTTAGGGTTATTTTAAATAAGCTTTCTTTTAATTCATGACTCTCACTATTGTTATTCACCTCTATTACCCCGCCATAAGCTGCTGCCAAAGAAGGATAAGGCAGATTTCTTACACTATTTTTACTGATCTTTTCGACAACAACTTTAATCGGCTTATAGCCTGTGCCATTTGGATAAAAAACAGCCTGATCGCCAACATTTATACGCTCAACATCATACTCCGAAACAAAAGCCTCTACTATATTGCCGCCACCTAGTACGGAACCTAAAAACTCCTTTGACTCAAGCCAATCACCATTTTTAAGGGTAACAGGAATATCTCTTACGACTCCATTTATAGGAGATAAAATATTTAAAGACTGCTGCTCTTGATAATTATTACGCAAACTAGATATTACTCCTAAAATTTCTTCCTTAATAAAGTAAGCTTTATTTTTTTGATCTGAACTTGTTATATAATGCTCATACTCATTATTTAATCTTTGGCCTCTGGCTTGCAGCTCTTCTTGTTCTTGGTAAAGCTCAGGGGAATAAAACTCGTATAGCAGATCTCCCTGCTTAACTTCTTTAAAATTAATGATATTACTTTTTACTAACTTTACAGATC
>JBIKME010000220.1:0-2697 GCA_044359415.1 Rickettsiales bacterium
ATAATATATTTATACAAAATTCTCTTACTGATTTTATATTCACTAGAGCCCCCCCAGCTCTTGATTTAAAGATATTTACGTTTTAGAGCCAATCTAAATTTTTTGACCGGACCACTTTATTTCACCCGAGACAATTGGCAATTTAAGTTTCGGAATTGAATAAGTATTAAAGACTTAATAATAACTATGCAAACACCAATATGGAAGCTTATTATCTACATGTTTGTTCTTGGTATAGGCGTCGTTACAGCTCTACCTAATTTATTTACTGCGCAGCAGCTAGATTCATTACCAAGCTGGATACCAAAAAAACAGGTTACGTTAGGACTCGATTTGCGTGGAGGTTCACATCTCGTACTTGAGGTTGACTCTGAAACCTTAATAAATGAAAAAATACAGTCGACAGCATCTGATGTAAAGAAGCTATTGCGAGACGAGAATATTGTGGCTAACGTGCGTGTTGATAAGCGTATAATTATTGTTAATGTTATTGATGAATCTAATATACAAGCAACGCTGGATAATTTAAATAAATTCATCTTACCAGCTGGCAAGTTTGGAAATATTCAATCTGAATTTTTAATAACCCAAAACAAAAATCTTGAAATTAATCTTGAACTTACAGAAATTGGAGTAAAGGAAAGAATCAAAGCGGCTTTGGAGCAAAGTTTAGAGGTTGTAAGAAGGCGTATAGATCAGGTAGGGGTTTCAGAGCCTACAGTTCAGCGTGTTGGAAATGATCGTATATTGGTACAGCTTCCGGGATTGCAGGATCCGACACACCTTAGAAAGTTACTTGGCAGTACCGCAAAGATGAATTTTCACCTTCTGGCGCAGGATGGGTCCGGAGGGTTATCGGAAGAATCAGTTATTAATTTACCAGATGCCAATGGAACAAGAAAATATCTGGTTGGCAGGCAGGTTATGTTATCAGGTGATAGACTGTCAGATGCACATGTAACATTTGATAATCAAACAGGGCAGCCTGTAGTATCTTTCAGGTTTGATAATGTCGGAGGAAAGCTTTTTGGAGAAATTACCAAGAAAAATGTTGGAAGGGCTTTGGCCATTGTTATGGATAGAAAAGTGCTTAGTGCTCCGATAATACAAGAGGCAATTCTCGGAGGAAACGGACAGATTAGCGGTAATTTTACAGTGCAGGAAGCAACAATGTTATCCGCTTTATTACGTGCAGGTGCTTTACCGGCTCCACTTACTGTAATAGAAGAACGAACTGTAGGCCCGGATCTTGGCGGTGATGCTATAAAGATGGGAGTATATACAGGTCTTTTTGGCTTCGCTCTGGTATTCTTATTTATGGTTTTTCTATACGGAAAATGGGGGGTGGTTGCTAATATTGCTTTATTAATGAACGTGATACTGACATTCAGTGTTTTGAGCCTTCTGGGAGCAACTCTTACTTTGCCGGGAATAGCCGGTATCATTTTAGGTATTGGCCTTGCTGTAGATGCAAATGTACTTATCAATGAGCGCATTCGCGAAGAAACTCGCAAAGGCATGGGCGCTATGGGCGCATTACATGCCGGTTTTGATCGTGCTTACTCTACTATTGTTGACTCAAACGTTACAACTCTTATTTCTACATTGCTACTTTTTCAATTTGGTTCCGGGCCTGTAAAAGGGTTTGCTGTTACAATGGGGTTAGGCATATTGATTTCTATGTTCACTGCGGTTGCTGTAGTGAGGGTTATAATGATCTATATTGTTGCGCGTAGTAAAATAAAGAAGTTACATATAGAGCCTCCGATACGACTTTTTCCAGATGGAACTTCCATAAGGTTCATGAGGGGAAGATTTATTGGTATTGGTTTATCATTAGCTCTTTCGCTTGCTTCGATAGCATTATTTATAAAACCAGGACTTAACTATGGTGTAGATTTTAAGGGTGGTATTCAGATGGAAGTAAAAACATCAGAGGTAGCCGATCTTGCTAAGCTTAGGAGTTCGTTACAATCTCTAAATATCGGAGAAGTGGTTTTACAGGAGTTTGGTAATCAAAAGAACGTGCTTATAAAAGTTGAACGTCAGCAAGGAGGTGAGCAGGCACAAAACGATGCTGTAGCCACTATAAAGTCAGCTGTAATTAAAGCTGAGCCAACTGCCAGCTACGAAAGAGTTGAGGTTGTTGGTTCTAAAATCAGTGGTGAATTAGTAAAAGAAGGAATATTATCGGTTGTTTTAGCTGGTATAGCCATGCTGATTTATATTTGGATCAGATTTGAATGGCATTTTGCAGTAGGAGCTATTGTTACTTTAATCCTTGATATTACCAAAACTATTGGTTTTTTTGCGATTGTAGGTCTTGATTTTAATCTAACCGCTATCGCGGCACTGCTAACACTTATCGGTTATTCTGTTAACGATAAGGTTGTGGTTTACGATCGGATGCGTGAAAATATGCGTGCGTATAAGAAAATGCCTTTACGGGATCTAATAGATAAAAGCATAAATGAAACTCTAGGACGCAGTCTATATACGTCTGTAACTGCATTTCTGGCAATATTGCCTATGGCAATTGCCGGAGGTAGTGCCGTAGAAAGTTTTGCAATACCAATGCTGTTTGGTATAGTAATTGCCGCCAGTTCATCTATATTTATTGCGGCGCCTATTCTTCTTTTTCTTGGTGACTGGAGAGAAAAGCGTAAAATGCAATTTATTACTGCAGAACAAGATTTA
>JBIKME010000221.1:0-2691 GCA_044359415.1 Rickettsiales bacterium
CAGTTGTTTTTATCGTGCATTTCATCTGCGGCGGCATATAATTTTTGGACATGTTCTAAGCATAATTGATTCTGAGTGATTAATTCATCAAACCTGGAATCATAAAAAATCTCACTCTCTCCGGTATCGGCCAATATTTGAAATTCATGACTTAAATCTCCACCTATGGCCCCATTATCGGCTCTGACAGGAATGGCGGTTAATTGCATGCGTTTAAATATTTTAAGATAGGCCTCAAACATTATCTCATATGATTTTTTTGCATCTTCTTCATTAATATCAAAGCTGTAAGCATCTTTCATAAGGAACTCACGTCCGCGCATAACACCAAAGCGAGGACGTATCTCATCGCGGAATTTCCATTGAATATTATATAGATTCAGAGGCAGATCCTTATAGCTTTTTATATTGTTTCTAAATATATCGGTTACAACTTCCTCTGCTGTTGGTCCGAATAACATGTCGCGATCATGGCGGTCTTTGATGCGCAGCATTTCTTTTCCGTAATCATCATATCTACCTGATTCTTTCCATAAATCGGCAGGTTGCATGGTGGGCATTAATATTTCAACGGCGCCGGCGATATTCATTTCCTGACGGACTATCTCCTCTATTTTCTTAAGAACATTTATGCCAAGAGGTAACCAGTTATAAATACCGGCATTTAACTGCCTTATCATTCCCGCTCGAAGCATAAGCCTGTGTGATACTATTTTAGCTTCAGATGGAGTTTCTTTGATTAATGGTAAAAAGTAATTTGATAAACGCATTTTTGGTCTCTTTTTTTCAATAAGCAGGATCGGATATTTGAAAATCTAGCATTAAATACTAAATTTGCAATAGAGGTTGCAGATGCTTAAGATTTTATCTTAAGCATCTTTCCAAAGACTTTTAACCTTGTTAAGAAATTGATCTACTTTTGGATTAGTACCACTGTCATCTAATTCATCAAATTCTTTTAAAAGATCTTTTTGCTTTTTTGTCAATTTTACCGGAATTTCGACATTACAATGAATATACATGTCACCACGCCTTCCACCTGTGCGCATTATCGGCATACCTTTGCCTTTTAAGCGGAATTTATCATCTGACTGTGTGCCTTGCGGTATATTAAATTTTGCTCTTGTGCCATCGATGATAGGCACTTCAAAGTCACCCCCTAAGGCCGCAGTTGACATCTTAATTGGAATTCGGCAGTGAATATTATTACCTTCTCTTACAAAAAACTCATGTTCCTTCACCGATATAAAAATATATAAATCACCTGAAGTGCCATTGCGAATTCCTACCTCACCTTCTCCTGAAAGCCTTATTCTCGTACCGTCCTCTACACCTTCGGGTATGTTGACAGAAAGAGTTTTTTCTTTTCTGATGCGCCCCTCTCCGGCGCATCTATGGCATGGATCGCTAATGGTTTGCCCCATTCCACCACAGGCGGTACAGGTTTTTTCTATTGTAAAAAAACCTTGTTGCATACGAATCTTTCCATTACCGCTACATGTGTGACAGTTACTTGGTTTGCTAGAGTTTTTGCTACCGGATCCAAGGCAAGAATCACAAGCCACAGCTGTCGTAAACTGGATTTTCTGCTGCTTTCCGGAAAAAGCCTCCTCCAGTGTCGTTTCCAGGTTGTAACGCAAGTCTGACCCTCTATTGTTAACACCAGTTTGACGAGATCTGCCGCCCCCCATAAAATCGCCGAATAAATCGCCAAATATATCAGAAAAATTAGCGCTCGGATCAACTCCGGAGCTTGCCCCCCTGTTTTCGTAGGCGTCATGCCCATAGCGATCATAAGCCGCTTTCTTTTGGTCATCTTTTAAAGTCTCATAAGCTTTAGATATCTCCCTGAATTTTTGCTCGGCATCTTTATTGCCAGGGTTTCTGTCAGGATGATATTGCATAGCCATTTTACGATAAGACTTTTTAATTTCATCTGCGCTAGCATTCTTATTCACGCCAAGAAGTGAGTAATAATCTTGTGAAGCCATATTTTTTCTTAAATTTTAATTTTTAAAACTATAATTGTGAATTAGCTTTATATAAGCAAGAAGAGCCTAAGCAATATAAAATTGTTTAGGCTCCATTATTTTGCTATATAAAACTAGCCTTTGGTACCATTCTTTTTTGAATTATTGTCATCTTTGACCTCTTCAAATTCGGCGTCTACCACATTATCTTCGTCAGAAGAAGTATTGTTGTTACCGGCTTCCGAAGCATCTGCTTGCGCGGCTTTATACAACGCTTCACCTAACTTCATAGCAGCTTGAGTCAGAATTTCAGTTTTAGCCTCAACCGCCTCAATGTCGATTTTATCGCCTTCCAAAGCAGATTTTAAGTCAGAAATTGCGCTTTCAATAGCCTTTTTTTCATCTTCTGATATTTTATCACCATGTTCGGTTAATGATTTTTCAGTCGAGAAAATAAGACTATTAGCATTATTCTTTGCCTCTGCGGTTTTTTTCTTAGCTTTGTCTTCTTCGGCGTGGCTTTCAGCTTCTTTTACCATTTTCTCAACATCTTCGTCAGATAATCCACCTGAAGCCTGAATGGCAATTTTTTGCTCTTTGTTTGTAGCTTTGTCTTTTGCTGATACATGTACTATACCATTTGCGTCAATATCAAACTCTACTTCAATCTGTGGAGTACCACGTTGAGCAGGCGGAATATTTTCTAAGTTGAACTGGCCAA
>JBIKME010000018.1:0-10138 GCA_044359415.1 Rickettsiales bacterium
GCTTATAATGATAACAAATACTGAAATAGCTCAACTTCTTGCCGTTAAATTATGTCATGATCTATCTGGGCCAATTGGGGCTATCAGTAACGGGACGGAATTATTAAAAGATGGACAAAGCAATCTCTTTAATGAATCTCTTGATCTTGTTGATGGTAGCGCTAAAGATGCTGTAGCTAGGATATTGCTTTACAGACAGGCCTATGGGACATCCGGTGGCCAGGTTGGTGTTAAATCCCTTAATGAACTGACTAATAACTACTTTTCTGGTAGTAAAACAGATGTTTTCTGGTCCGAAGAATTCTTCCACAACGATAAGCTGGCTAATATTCCCGGAAATTTTGCAAAACTTATTTTATTGCTAATACTGTTATTAGGCAAAACTTTAATCTTCGGTGGTAAAATACATTTACAGCCTCAGCAGAACAATAATGAAAACAGTTTGATTATTAAATCCGAGGGAAAGTCAGTCAAAATTGACAGTGATATAATTAATATACTAAGCAACAAAAACCATAATGAAAAAATAACTATCAAAAACATTCAGGCTTACTTGATATCAGAATTATTGATCTGCTTAGATATGGGATTAAGGGTAGATATAACGGAAACATCAATATCTATCATTTGCAATAATTATTAGCCAATATCAGTAGAATAGTTATGATAACTTAATTTTCTTGCTATTGTATTTACAAGCCAATCGTGTATAAAAACGATTATTCAACAATATCCGGAGGATAAAATGGGCAATGATTTTAGAATAGAAAGTGATAGCTTCGGTACATTAGAGGTGCCGTCCGATAAATATTGGGGAGCTCAGACAGAGCGATCTTTAATGAATTTTAAAATCAGCACTGAAAAAATGCCTCCTGCCTTAATACGAGCTCTTGGAATACTCAAGAAAGCGGCTGCAAAAGTAAATATGGATCTGGGCGTTCTGGATAAAAATCTTGGCGAAGCAATATGCAAAGCTGCAAACGAAATTATTGAACTTAAATTACAGGATCATTTTCCACTTGTTATATGGCAAACAGGGTCCGGTACGCAAACCAACATGAATGTAAACGAGGTAATTTCAAATCGTGCGATTGAAATATTAGGAGGTAAGTTAGGTTCCAAAAACCCTGTTCATCCTAACGATCATGTAAATATGGGGCAATCATCAAATGATACATTTCCAACTGCAATGCATATAGCTGCGGTTGAGGAAATACATCACAAACTTTTACCGGCCTTAGAAAAATTATATGCAGGATTGAAAAATAAATCAGCAGAATTTAAAGATATAATCAAAATAGGTAGAACTCACTTACAAGATGCCACACCTTTAACTTTAGAACAGGAATTTTCAGGATATTATACACAAATAGAATACGGAATAGAGCGGGTAAAAAGAGCGCTGCCATCTTTATATCAGTTAGCTCAAGGTGGTACAGCGGTAGGTACAGGTATTAACTCCATCAAAGGATTTGATATAAAATTTGCTAAAGAAGTTTCTAATATTACTGGATTACCATTTATCACGGCAAAAAATAAATTTGAATCACTTGCAGCTCACGATGCTATCATAGAATGTAGCGGAGCATTAAACGTTCTTGCCGCAAGTCTTATGAAAATAGCTAATGATATCCGTCTTTTGGGTTCCGGGCCACGTTGCGGCTTTGGGGAATTAACACTACCAGAAAACGAACCTGGCTCATCTATAATGCCGGGAAAGGTCAATCCTACTCAATGCGAAGCATTAACTATGCTGTGCGCTCAAGTGATGGGTAACAATACTACAATCTCAATTGCAGGCTCAAACGGTCATTTTGAACTAAATGTATTTAAACCTGTAATGATTCATAATTTATTACAATCCATCAGATTATTGGCCGATGGAGCTGTGAGCTTTACCGATCACTGTATATCTGGAATTAAGGCAAACCGCGAGAGAATTGAGTCTTTGCGTGACGAATCATTAATGTTAGTAACCGCTCTTAATCCACATATAGGATATGACAACGCGGCTAAAATTGCTAAAAAAGCCCACAAAGAAGGTACTACATTAAAAGCCTCAGCTATCGAACTTGGTCTACTAACTAATGAGCAGTTTGATCAATGGGTAAGACCGGAAAATATGATAGGGCCAGATCCTAAATAGCTATAGTTGTTAACCATACATCTTGTTAGATTATGAAATTATACACCAAATACATAATAACTAGTCTTGTTATGCCTGTTATAGTTTTGACCTTAACGTTAACTTCTATTGTATGGTTAACTCAATCATTACGTTTTATAGATTTAATAATTAACAAAGGGCTAGATATAACTACATTTTTATATCTGTCATTCTTACTACTACCTTCATTACTGATGATTATATTACCGGTAGCAATATTTGTTTCGGTATTAACGGTATATAATAAACTTATGTCTGATAGTGAGTTAATCGTATTAACAAGCACAGGTTTAAGCAAAATGGAGCTGGCAAAACCGGCATTAATCGTAGCTTCTTTTATTGCCATATTCGGTTACCTTGTTTCATTTTATCTACTTCCGACATCATATAGGGAATTTAAGGATACGCAGGCATTTATAAAAAACAATTATACTTCCTTATTGCTGCAAGAAGGAGTTTTTAGTACTCCTACCAAAGATTTAACAGTTTATATAGAAAACAGGGGTCGGCAAGGTCTTTTACATGGAATATTGGTACATGATAGCCGTGATCCGGAAAAACCCACAACAATCATGGCGCAAGAGGGAAAGCTAGTAAGTACCGCAAAAGGACCGCGATTTGACTTAAAGAACGGCCATATACAACAATTAGACAAGCTAACCGGTAATTTAAATATAGTAGATTTTGAAAGCGATCAGTATGACTTAAGTCTATATACACAAGCAGGTGAAGAACATCCAAGAACTCCGGAAGAAAAATATATTCATGAATTAATTTTTTCTAAAAATACCGATGAAAAACTAGTAGGTAAATATTTAGCTGAGGGTCATTATCGAGTTTCTTGGCCATTATACACAATTCTTCTAACGTTAATTGCCGTTACCGCCTTATTTTCAGGTCAGTTTAATAGAAGAGGTCAATGGAAAAGAATTTTTTGCGCAACATCTATCGCGCTCATCATAATATTAACTAACCTTTCTTTAAAACATATTGCGGAATCAAAACCGATTTTTTGTGTTTTTATGTATTTGAATGCCATTTTACCATCATGTATTTGCATACATATGATGACAAATAACAGTAAACTCAACGAGATAACAATTTTTGAAAAATTGTTAAAAAGATTAAGAAGCACTAATCTCAAAAAAAAGGAGGCGTTGTTTTGATAATTCCCCTTACATTATCAAAATATATCGGTAAACAATTTATACTAAGCGTATCGATTGTCCTTACCGTAATGATTTCCACTATAATATTATTTGACGCATTGGAATTAGCAAGAAAAGCCTATTTAAAAGACGTTCCCGTTGAGATTATCCTGCAAATGACAGTATTTAAATTACCTACAATGGTACAGACAATCATTCCTTTTGCTATCTTAATAGGAGGAATTTTAGGATTTGCTAAAATGACTCGTACGTCAGAATTGATTATAGCCAGAGCAGCAGGCATATCAGCCTGGCAATTTTTAGCTCCAGCCGTTATAATTTCGTTTTCTTTTGGTATTTTTATAATGACTGTTTTTAATCCTCTAGCTTCAACAATGCTTTCTAAGTTTGAACAACTAGAGGCAAAATATTTTCATGGTACTACAAGTACATTATCATTATCTGAAACAGGTTTGTGGCTAAGACAAAAAAACTCCGACACAGGTGGAAAAACAGTAATTCACTCGCTTAGAGTTACTAATCAAAACATGGAGTTATACGATGTAACAGTATTCATGTTTAGTCAAGATGATTTGTTTATTAAAAGAGTTGATGCCTCTACTGCAAAATTAGAAGATGGGTACTGGGATATACGTGACGCCATTCTAACCGAGCCCGGAACCCCGGCATATGAAAGCACTGATTATCGCCTAAAAACCAACTTATCAAAACAACATATTCAAGAAAGCTTCGCTGCCCCGGAGACTATGTCTTTTTGGGAATTACCTAAATTTATTAAAACTCTTAAAGAATCAGGATTTTCTGCCTTACGGCACTCTTTACACTGGCATAATGTATTGGTGACGCCTTTTTTCTTATCAGCAATGGTGTTAATCGCCGCAACATTTTCTCTTCGATTACCAAGACGCGGCAAAACAGGACTACTGATGTCAGGAGGGATTTTAGCAGGATTTATTTTATATTTTTTTTCCAATATTATATTTGCTGTTGGATTATCAGGTAGCATACCTGTAATAATAGCAGCATGGACACCTACATGTATCAGCATGTTAATAGGAACTGCTTTAATATTGCACTTAGAGGATGGTTAGGAATTGGAGGCCGAGGGCGGAATCGAACCGCCGAATAGAGGATTTGCAGTCCACTGCATTACCACTTTGCTACTCGGCCAAATAAAGCTTAAAACTAGAAATGGAATTATATATAGATTTAACTTATTATCCAGCGGTAAATTAAAAATCTTATATATAGTTTATACTTACTTACGAGGGTACACTAGTTAAATATTTAAAAACCTCTTCCAGATCAGGCTCTTTAGTTGATAAATCGCGTATTGTAAGATTGGTTTTAGCAAACTCTTTTAATATTTCATCGACATTTATCTTGCTATATTTATATGTAATTTCAACATTATTATCAACAGTAAGGACCGCATCAAATTTAGACAAATTGTCGGGTAACTTATCAATCCGCTCATTAGGAGATATGATAATCTTTTTACTATCGATAGTTTTCATAATATTTATTTTACTATCATTTGCTATTATCCTGCCACCGTTTATTACAGCAATATTTTCACACAACTCTTCTGCTTCTTGAAGATAATGAGTAGTTAGTACTATTGTCGTACCCTGTTTATTTAACTTTCTTACATAGTCCCATAACTGGGTACGCAGCTCCACATCAACTCCAGCGGTAGGCTCATCCAATACTAAAACCTTAGGCGAATGAACAAGAGATTTAGCAATAAGCAATCTTCTTTTCATACCACCTGATAAACTACGAGCCGGAGAAAATGCCTTATCTTTTAAACCAAGAGCTTCTAATATTTCCATAGTACGTCTTTTAGACTTAGGTATTCCATAGTAACCAGCAGTATTTTCTAGCGCTTCAAATGGAGGAAAGAAAGGATCTAGAACTAATTCTTGCGGTACAATTCCAATAGACTTACTGGCTGATTTATAATTCTTATCCAGATCATAACCACATATACTTACTTTACCTGCAGTCTTATTTACCAAATTGGCCAATATATTTATAAATGTAGACTTTCCTGCACCATTTGGCCCCAATAAACCGAAGAATGTACCTTGGGGGATTTCCAGATCAACATAATTTAATGCTACCTTACCACCTGATTTAGTTTTATATTTTTTATATAATCCTTCAACTTTAATAGCCGGATAAGACATATTAATTATTTACCTAACAATTGCTGTAGCTCGCCCGATTCATACATTTCCTTTACAATATCACAACCGCCGATAAATTCACCTTTAATGTATAACTGAGGAATGGTAGGCCAATCGCTAAATTCTTTTATAGCTTCTCTTAGCTTTGGATCTAATAGTATATTTATATCTTTAAAACTAACATCCAAACGTTGCAAAACACTCACTACTAAAGAAGAAAATCCGCATTGAGGAAATTTAGCAGTACCTTTCATAAATAATACAACATCATTATTATCTATTTCATTTTGTATGTCTTTAAATATTGGATTTTTTTCAGTCATTTTTATCTCATTTTATTTATTTTGGTACAGAAGTTTTTAGTTGTAAAGCGTGTAATTGCCCTCCAACTTTACCTTGCAAAGCAGAATATACCATTTTATGCTGCTGGATACGGCTCTTTCCGACAAAGTCATTGGATATTATTTCCAACGACCAGTGATCATTGTCACCGGCAAGATCGGTAATATTAATTTTTGCATCTTTAAACGCATCCGATATTAATTTTTCTAGCGTATCTCTTTGTAATGGCATAGTATAATTACCTATTCACTTTGTAGTTTGTATATACTATTATCCATGAGCGGTAAAGTTTATTGTAGGAAAAAAGAATATATGATTTTAGATAGCGCAAAACGTATTGTTATAAAAGTCGGCTCATCTTTATTAATTGATGAAAAGACACATAAAATAAATGACAAGTGGCTCAAAAGCTTAGTTGAAGATATTTTGCTCTTAAAAAAGGATGGTAAAGAGGTTGTTATAGTAACATCCGGCGCTGTAGCTCTTGGTACAGCATATATTAAATCTAAAGGCAGGACTCTAAAATTAGAAGAAAAGCAAGCGGCAGCTGCGTGTGGTCAAACTGACTTAATCCGAAATTATCAAAAATATTTTAATGAAGAGAAAAAACAAACTGCGCAAATATTGTTAACAATATTTGATTCGGAAAATCGCAGACATTATCTAAATGCTAAAAATACCATTGAAACATTATTAGAAAATGACGTAGTGCCTATCATTAACGAAAACGATTCCGTTGCCACCCATGAACTGAGATTTGGCGATAATGATCGCTTAGCCGCAAAGGTAGCACAAATGACAGGAAGTGATTATTTAATATTGCTATCAGATGTGGATGGCTTGTATACCAGCAACCCAAAATTAGACTCTTCTGCTATACATATCAGCCAAATAGATGAAATTAATGAACAAATAGAGGCTATGGCAACTGAGGCCCTAAGTAGCAGCGTAGGGTCAGGTGGTATGATTACAAAAATAGCAGCTGCAAAAATAGCTATGAAATGCGGTTGCAATATGATCTTAACAAAAGGCAATCAAAATCATCCTATAAAATCTTTATTGTCAGGGGCGAAGCACACTTTATTTATATCTAAAAAAAATCCGATAAGTGCTCGCAAACAATGGATCGCAAGTAGTCTTACGGTATCCGGAGAAATTGTAGTAGATAGCGGTGCAATTACCGCCTTAAGAAATGGTAAAAGTTTACTTCCCGCGGGGGTAATTGATGTGAAGGGAAAATTTGAACGCGGTGATGCCGTAGAGATAAAAGATTGTAAATTACAGAAGATAGGAATTGGTATCACGGCATATTCTTCTAACGACGCCAGAATGATTATGGGGCACAAAAGCCAAGAAATAGAACATATTGTCGGGTTTTCCGGCAGAAGTGATTTAATTCACAGAGATGACATGGTACTTGATTTATAAAATTTAGGTTATAGATATGAAAGAGCTACAACATAAAAACAACATGCTTCAAATAATGCACGAATTAGGTAAGAAGGCTAAGGAAGCTAGCGTTATAATTGCAAACGCTACTTGCGAATCAAAAAATAAAGCAATTTTAGCAGCAGCAAAAAATATACGAGACAATATTCCATCAATAATTAAAGCCAATCTTATCGATATCGCACAAGCCAAAGAGAAAAATATGGATGCTTCCTTAATTGACAGATTATTACTTGATGAAAACCGTCTTCAGTCTATCGCCAGAAGTCTTGAAGACATTGCATCTTTAGATGATCCTGTCGGTAAAGAACTTGCCTCCTGGACGCGACCAAGCGGATTAAATATAAAACGCCGGTCTGTTCCACTCGGAGTAATCGGCATCATTTTCGAATCTCGTCCAAATGTCACGGCAGACGCAGGATCTCTTTGTATTAAATCTGGTAATGCTGCAATTTTACGTGGCGGATCAGAAAGCTTCAATTCATCAAGAGCAATTATAGACTGTTTACATAAAGGTCTGTATGAAGCAGGTTTACCAAAGGATATTATACAGTTAGTACCGACTACCGATCGTGATGCCGTAGGTGTATTATTAACTATGAGTGAATATGTCGATGTTATAGTACCAAGGGGAGGAAAAGGCTTATGCAAACGCATTCAAGATGAAAGCAAAATCCCAACTCTGCAGCATCTTGATGGTAACTGCCATACCTATATTAACAAATCTGCAAAAGAAGATATGGCAATTAAAGTTGTTTATAATGCAAAATTAAGGAGAACAGGAATCTGCGGTGCTACTGAATCTTTAATAGTTGACAAAGAAATAGCTGGCGTAATTTTACCGAAAATTGTTGATTCTCTTACTAAAGGTGGCTGCGAAGTAAGAGGCGATGCGGCGGCACAAAAGATTGATTCACGTATAGTACGAGCCATAGATGAGGATTATGATACAGAGTATTTAGCAGCAATAATATCGGTTAAGATCGTATCGGATATTGATGAGGCTATTAATTTTATCAATAAGCACAGTTCTCACCATACAGACTCTATTATAACCGAAGATACATTAGCTGCTAAAGAATTTTTAACCAGGGTTGACTCAGCTATTGTTATGCATAACACATCTACTCAATTTGCAGATGGTGGAGAGTTTGGTATGGGAGCGGAGATCGGAATATCAACAGGAAGATTACATGCACGTGGTCCTGTAGGTGTTGAGCAACTTACAACATATAAATATATTGTCGTAAGCGATGGTGTAACCAGACCTTAATTTCAGGATTTAAAAGGAGACCTATTTTGACTTTGCAAGAAGCATATTTTTTTCTACTCATTGATAGTTTTATGGTATCTATTATATTGCCTATGCAAGAAAGTTTGGCTTTTGTTGCAATGCAGGTATTTGGCTCTTACAATAGCTATTTAATGATACTTATAGCAAGCTGCGGTATAACATTAGGTATGACAGCCAACTGGTTACTCGGGAAAGCTATCTCTACAACTTTAAAACTGAATAATTCAAGTAAATTAACAACATATAATATCACAAATGCTAAGCTAACTAAATTTATAGAAAAAAATATTTATTATTTTTTATTACTTGTGTGGGTGCCAATATTAGGGTCAATAATTAGTGTGTTTTGTGGATTTTTAAATAGTAAATTGAAATTATTTTTACCTATAGTTATGACCGCAACTGTTCTATATCATAGCTTTGCAATCTTTTATTAACATAAAACTTGACGAAAACACGACATTGATTTAAGTTTCGCGAGATTTTGTATAATATGGCGGACGTAGCTCAGTTGGTTAGAGCACCAGTTTGTGGCACTGGGGGTCGCCGGTTCGATCCCGGTCGTCCGCCCCAATTTATAATTTCAATAAATCTCTCCGAAGATACTTTCCAAAAATCCAGCTTCTTCTTTACCTTTTTCCACTACATATTCTGATATAGGAATTGGTCTGCTAGGGAGCCCCTCGGAAGCATTAATCATAAACTCCTTCCATATATCAACCGGCACACCGCCACCGGCTACCTTCTTCATATGACTATTATCATCATTTCCAACCCAAACGCCGGTAACATAATCTTGAGTATATCCTATAAACCACGCATCTCTATAATCCTGACTAGTTCCTGTTTTACCGGCTGCCTGTCTATCCATTCTGGCATTTTTTCCGGTACCAAATTCCACTACATTCATCAGCATGTCATTCATTTGCGCAGTAGCCTTAGTAGTTATTACCCTAGTTTGTCCCGAAGAGTTTCTTTTATAGATAATTTGTCCATCATCTCCAACAATTTCAGTGATACCATGCACCCATACAGAATTACCGTAATTAGCCATATGCGCATAGGCTCCGGTTAGTTCCAGTAAATTTAACTCCGAAGTCCCTAGCGCAGAAGAAAGATCACGATTTACCGTAGAAGTTATTCCAAGTTTATGAGCAGTACTGATAACTTGATCGATACCAAGTTCTTTAGTTAATTTTACAGCAACAGTATTAATCGATTTGCTTAAGGCGTTGCGCAAAGAAACCGGGCCTATATATTTATTATCCCAATTCTTTGGAGACCATTTTTTATATTTTGCTTCTTCATCAAGTCTGATATCCTCGGGAGAATAACCATTTTCTAAGGCAGTTAAATATATAAAAAATTTAAATGCCGAACCAGGTTGTCTATAAGCCTTAGTCACTCTATTAAATTGGCTGTTTTGGTAAGACTCCCCACCTACCATAGCTAAAACCTGACCATCAGGAGTCATGGAAACTAAGGCGCCCTGTCCTATATTATTGATGCTACCATATTGTTTTAT
>JBIKME010000033.1:0-8316 GCA_044359415.1 Rickettsiales bacterium
AGCTTCAATAGAGGCTATTTTAAAAAATGTTGCCATACCCATTATTATAGATGAATCACATAAGCCGCATGTAATATTGATGTGCGGAGTAAATGGCACCGGTAAAACAACTACAATAGGTAAAATTGCTGCTCATTACAACAAAACCGGTAAAAAGGTAATGATTGCAGCTTGTGATACCTTTCGTGCCGCCGCGGTTGAGCAGTTGGAAGTTTGGGCAAAGCGCAGCAATTGTGCTATAGTAAAAAAAGATGAAGGAGCTGATCCTGCAAGCGTTGCTTATGAAGCTTATGAAAAAGCCAGAAATGAAAAATACGATCTTTTGATTATCGATACTGCAGGGCGTTTACAAAATAAAAAAAATTTAATGGAACAATTAACTAAAATCATAAAAGTTCTAAAAAAAATAGATGAATCATCACCGCATGATAATATAATTGTTTTAGACGCCACAACAGGTCAGAACGCAAATAGCCAGGTTAAAACCTTCAAGGAAATTGTAAATTTAACCGGTATCATAATTACAAAGTTAGATGGCACCGCTAAAGGTGGGGTTGTAGTAAATCTTGCCAGAGAGTTTGCTTTACCTATTCACGCTATAGGAGTAGGTGAGGCAGTTGAGGATCTAAAAGCTTTTGAAGCAAAAGCTTTTGCTGATTCTTTAGTGGCTATCGATTAATTTGCTGGAAATTATTACTTATATTCTTATATTATAGTTTAGCGTTATTAAAAAGGAAGCCAGGCATATGAATTTTTCAAAATTATTTTTAATTATTTCAGTTGTTTTTTCTGTATTGATTTTATCATCATGCTCTTATTTTAAGAAAAAATCAGATAAAGACGCTACTAAGGATGATGAGCAACAATCTGTGGAGATGTTGTATAATAAGGCGATTGATAAGCTAGAAGACGGGGAGTATGATGACTCTATAGAGTTATTTGCCGATTTGGAAAGAACTTATCCTTATTCAAAATGGGCAATTAAGGCTCAGTTGATGTCGGCATATGCTAGCTATAAAGATGAAAAATATGATGACGCTTTGGTTTCACTGGAGCGTTTTACAAAGTTATATCCTGGTAACAAGGATGTAGCATATGCTTATTATTTAAGAGCTTTAAGTTTTTATCAGCAAATATCTGATGTTACAAAAGATCAAAGTTATTCAGCTTATGCGGAATCTGCCTTAAAAGAAGTGATAGCGCGTTTTCCTGATACAAGATATGCTAATGACGCAAGTCTAAAGCTTGACTTAGTAAATGATCATCTTGCAGGAAAAGAGTTAACTGTCGGTAGATTTTATTTAAAGCAAGGTAATAGTATTGCGGCTATTAATCGTTTTAAAATAGTTATAGATGAATATCAGACAACTTCTTATGTTGCTGAGTCGTTGCATAGACTGGTTGAAGCATATTATATTTTAGGTGTAAAAGAGGAGGCGAAAAAATATGCCGCCGTTCTTGGTTATAACTTTCCACAAAGTAATTGGTACAGACAAAGTTATGAGTTACTGGAGGGGAAAAAGCTGGATGATAAAGATGTAGCAAAATCTGATCTTAATAAAGGGAAATGGTATGATTTTACAGATTGGAAAGGGCTTAAATTTAGCAAGATTCCTTTTATAGGAAAAAATAAGCAGGAGTCAGAAGACTTGGTTGAGTCAATTGATAATCGTGATGTAGATGAAATTGGTGAAAATCAAGATGTGGATACAAAAAATTTATATAAAGTTAAAGAGTCTGTTATTAATGAAATAGATAAGTCTGTAAAAAAAGACGACAAGAAAGATTCTGGCATATCTGAGTGATATTTAGTAAAAAGAAAAAATAAGAGTTCTATGCTAACAAATTTATATATCAGCAATATTGTATTAATTGATAAGCTTGATATAGCTTTTACCCGAGGTTTTTGTGTTTTAACCGGTGAAACCGGGGCCGGTAAGTCTATTTTATTAGATGCCTTGGCAGTGGCTCTTGGTAAAAGGGCTTCTTCATCTTTGATTCGTGCTGGTGAAAAACAGGCAACTGTTATCGCAAATTTTGATATATCGAATCAACCTATTGTAAAATCTATGCTATCAGAGCATTCAATTGACGCTGATTGCGAAGTTATAGTCAGGAGAGTGATAACTGAAGAAGGTAAAAGTAAGTCTTATATTAATGACATGCAGGTAAGTACAAATTTTGTAAATGATTTGGCCGGGTTTTTAATAGAAATTCATGGACAGCATGACCAAAGGGGTCTTTTAGATCAAAAAACTCATAAATCAATTTTAGACAATTATGGCCGGCATGATCAATATTTGAAAAATGTTAGAGATTCTTTTTATAAATATGACAAATTGCAAAAGCAGTTACAAGATTTAAAACAGCAAGACGCAAAAGCAGTATCTGATAGAGATTATTTAATATATGTTTTAAACGAATTAAACAATCTTGCGCCTAAGAGAGGGTTGGAGGCGGATCTTACACAAAAGCGTAGTTTGTTATTAAACAGAGAAAAGTTTGTGCAAACAATCAATGCGGCTAACGAAATTTTAGAAAACAGCTCTATTGATAAAGCGCTTCGTTCTGTGCAGGCTATTTTGCTTAAATCATCTGATATTAATTCTGGTTTTACTAACATTTCTGATGCGATTGAAAGATCTTTAATTGAGGTAGACGAGGCGATATCATTACTTTCTTTGGAAGCTAATAAAATTGAAGATTCAGAAGATGATCTTGAAGCAATTGAAGAGAGATTATTTGCCTTAAAAGACGCAGCTAAAAAATATAATGTTACTACTGATGATTTAGATGAATATAAAGAGCAGATTGCCTTAAAATTAGATTTTATATCATCAGGTGGTCAGAAGATAGATGATCTGGAAAAAGAAGTTTTACTGGCCAAGGAAGTTTATATAAAGGCTGCTAATAATCTGTCAGATATGCGCGTTAAATCTGCTAAGCAATTAGAGATTGATTTAATAAAAGAGCTGGTTCCGTTAAAGATGGAAAATACTAAGTTACAAATAAATTTACAAAAGCAGGAGAATGTTTATTCGCCGGAAGGCTTTGATAAGGTGGAGTTTTACGCAAGAACAAATCCTGGTTACCCTTTTGCGCCACTTGCTAAGATTGCCTCGGGTGGAGAGCTTTCACGCTTTATGCTCGCTTTAAAAGTAGTGTTATCAGATGTAAATTCGGTACCTACTATGATTTTTGATGAGGTTGATACTGGCATCGGTGGTGCGGTATCTGATGCTGTAGGTAAGCGTCTTAATAAGCTGGGTAATAATCTGCAGGTTTTTGCAGTAACGCATCAGCCACAAGTTGCCGCCAAGGGAGATAGTCATTATAAGGTACAAAAAATACAAACTGACAACACGACCACGACTAATCTAATAAAATTATCAGAAAATGAGCGTCAGGAGGAATTGGCAAGAATGTTGTCAGGTGATGTAATTACTGATGAAGCTAGAAACGCTGCATATAAGATGTTAGAAGTATGTGCCGTTTAATGGTTTATTAACTATTGTCACTAGCTGGAAATTGCAATTTTCGATGGGCTGTAAGTTTGCTGCCTGAGTTCATTAGCATTTTACAGCCCATCAGATAAATATTACGCAACCAATAGCTTTTCCAGAAAGTTATTAAATCTTTTAGAAAAAGCATTAGTATCATTGATAGTTTCACCTTCTATTATACAGGCCTCGTCAAATAATAACTCAACTAAATCCCTGGCTTTATCAGAGTTGGTGTTTTTACCGATAAATTTTATTATATTATGATCTGAGTTGATTTCCATTATTTTAGGAGTTGCTTTTATCAGTTGCTTTTGCGCTATTAGAAATCTTTCCATACGCATATCCATACCGCCTTCCTGGGTAGTAAGACATACTGGGCTATCTGATAATTTTTTAGACTCAACTACGTCAAATACTTTATCCCCGAGTATTTCTTTAAAGTAAGCTATAGTATCTTTCACATCTTGAGCTGGCTCTTTTTTTGTTTTATTTATTTTATCTTTGTCGGAATCGTCGATATCAAGCCCGGCTCTTGTAATTGATACTAATTCCTTTGTTTTATATTCGTGATTTACATTTACCCAAAAATCATCAACCGGATCAGTAAGTAAGACAACTTCAATATTTTTCTTCAGGAAACCCTCTAACTGAGGGCTGTTTTTAGCAGCCTCAATTGAATCTGCTGCTAAATAATAGATTTTGTCCTGATCAGCGCTCATGTTTTTTAAATAGTTATCTAAAGTTACTAATTTATCATCGGATTTGGTAGTTTTAAAATGGCAGACTTCCATTAATAATTCCCTGTTAGCATCTGCTCCCTCACAAAGACCCTCTTTTAAGGTGGCGCCAAAATTTTCCCAGAATTTTGTAAATTCGGCAGGATCTTGTTCAGCTTTTTTCTTTAATTCTCCTAAAATCCTTTTTGTTATAGCGGTACGAATTTTGTGAATAATATTATTATGCTGCAATGTTTCCCGGCTGATATTAAGCGGTAGATCCTCAGAATCAACTACGCCTCTTAAGAAACGTAGATATTCCGGCACAAGTTTATTATTTTCATCCGATATAAATACGCGCTTTACATATAGCTTAACTCTTGTGGCACGGTCCGGGTGAAATAAATCAAATGGTTTTACAGAAGGGATAAATAATAGATTTGTATATTCAATTACACCTTCGGCCTTATTATGGATAATCATCCATGGTGTATCACCGGCGTGAGCTACATGCTTATAAAACTGGTTATACTGCTCGCTGGTAATATCAGATTTGCTCTTTGTCCAAAGAGCTGATCCTTCGTTTAAAATAACAGGGTTTTCATTTTTTTCTAAAAACTCAACGGGAAAAGAAATGTGATCGGAGTATGTTTTTACAATATGCGATACTCTATGTTTATCGAGGAATTCTGTAGCATCATCTTTTAAATGTAAAATAACTCTGGTTCCTTCTATTTTTTCATCAGATTCTTCAATAGTATAATTACCATCAGCTTTTGATTGCCACTTATAGGTTTTTTTACCGCCTGCTTTACAGCTTAAAACTGTTACCTCATCTGCTGCCATGAATGCGGAATAAAAACCTACTCCAAACTGGCCTATTAATTTAAAGTCTTTTTTTGCATCACCGGAGGCGTTATCTAAAAAGCGCTGGGTACCTGAAGAGGCGATTGTTCCTAAATTTTGTATAAGTTCCTTTTTATTCATCCCAATGCCGTTATCCGATACGGTAAGGGTGCTACTGTCCTGGTCGGCAATAATTTGAATTTTAAGTTCGTCGGCTACTTTTATTTTATCGTCTGTAATAGCTTCGTAGCGCAATTTATCGCAGGCATCTGAAGCGTTTGAAATTAATTCTCTTAAGAAAATATCTTTGTGAGCATATAATGAATTAATCATCAATTGTAATATTTTGCCTGTTTCGGCGCCGAATTGATGAGTTTCTACATTTTGTTTGTTAGCTGGCATAATAAACCTCTATCCTTATAAAGCTGATGATTTGATATTATAGATGGTATATGCGATACTAATATTCAAGTGTTTTTTACTAAATTTTTTATAAAATTTAACCTGTACTTAAGAGTATTATTAAGATATAAGGCATGATAATTGCTAAACCAAAAGAGCTTTTAAAATTGACTTTACCTAATTATTTACAAGAATATTTGCCGATTTTGATATTTTTAGCTATAGCCACTGGTCTTGCGTTTATCATGGTTGTTTTACCTTTTATCATAGCGCTTAGGCGCCCTGATAAAGAAAAAAATTCCGCTTATGAATGTGGATTTGAAGCTTTTTCAAATGCCAGGGGCAAGTTTGATGTAAGATTTTATCTTGTCGCAATTTTGTTTATAATTTTTGATCTGGAAATTGCCTTTTTGTTTCCTTGGGCAGTATCTCTTGGAACCATCGGTGTTTTTGGTTTTTGGTCAATGATGATTTTTTTAGCCATTTTAACCATAGGGTTCATTTATGAGTGGAAAAAAGGCGCTCTTGAGTGGGAATGATTATCGGAAATTATTACCGGAAATGATATTTGGATAACTTTTATAAAAAAATAATTATGCAAAAAAATAACATTACAAATCTGCAAACTAATTTACCTTCTTCTGTAGGACAGGATGATCTTCTAAAGGCCGTATCTGATGAAATATCCAATAAGGGTTTTATTCTAGCTAATATTGATGATTTAGCTAACTGGATCAGAACGGGTTCATTATGGCCGATGACTTTCGGTTTGGCCTGTTGTGCGGTAGAGATGATGCATACGGCCGCCAGTCGTTATGACCTTGATAGATTCGGTATGGTATTTAGGGCCAGTCCGCGTCAATCTGATGTTATGATAGTAGCAGGAACATTGACTAATAAAATGGCGCCGGCCTTACGCAAAGTTTATGATCAAATGGCTGAGCCAAGATGGGTTATATCTATGGGATCATGCGCCAATGGTGGCGGTTATTATCATTATTCTTACTCTGTGGTAAGAGGATGTGATCGTGTTGTTCCAGTTGATATATATGTACCAGGATGTCCTCCGACGGCAGAAGCTTTGTTATATGGTGTACTGCAATTGCAAAGAAAAATAAAAAGAACCGGAACAGTGTTAAAAAGTAAAACTGTTAAAACGTAAAAAGGCTTAAGATATATGTTGCATACTGAAAAAGATCTGCTTGATTTGGGGAAATATGTTAAGGCTAGCTTTGCCGGAGTAATAGATATTGAATATCAAATACATAAATCAATGCTTGTAATAAGATGTCAGAGTCAAAAAATTATAAAGCTTTTAACTTTTTTAAAAGACGACGCAAGATGTCAGTACAAGCAGTTAATAGATATTACGGCTATAGATTATCCGGAAAGGCAAAAACGCTTTGAGATGGTATATAATTTGTTAAGTATAAGATATAATACCCGTATTATAGTAAAAACAGATGTAGATGAAGAAGATATAATAGATAGTGCCTGTCATGTATATGGTTGTGCTGACTGGCTTGAGCGTGAAGTGTGGGATATGTATGGAGTTAGTTTTGCTAACCATCCTGATTTAAGAAGAATATTAACCGACTATGGTTTTAGCGGACATCCGCAAAGAAAGGATTTTCCTCTTAGTGGTTATGTGGAAGTGCGTTATGATGAAGAAAAGAAAAGAGTTGTATATGAGCCTGTAAAACTAGATCAGGAATATCGTACATTTGATTTTGTAAGTCCCTGGGAAGGTACGCAATATGTATTGCCGGATATATTGCCTGGTGATGAAAAGGCTAAGGCTTGATTTTATTAATATTATATTTTTCGGATATATCTTATGACTAAGGCTGTTGATATAAAAAATATGACCTTAAATTTTGGACCGCAGCATCCTGCTGCCCATGGTGTTTTACGTCTGGTTCTGGAAATGGATGGTGAGATTATCGAAAGAGCTGACCCGCATATAGGATTGCTGCATAGAGGAACGGAAAAGTTAATCGAGCATAAGACATATATGCAGGCGGTACCTTATTTTGATAGATTGGATTACGTTGCTCCGATGTCGCAAGAGCATGCTTTTGCGATGGCGACTGAAAAATTATTAGGCTGTGAAGTGCCGCTGAGAGCAAAATATATACGTGTATTATTTTGCGAGATATCAAGAATATTAAATCATCTTATGAATATTACTACGCAAGCGCTCGATGTGGGAGCAATGACTCCTTTATTGTGGATGTTTGAAGAGCGTGAAAAAATGATGGAGTTCTATGAGCGTGTTTGCGGTGCAAGACTACACGCCAATTATTTTAGGCCGGGAGGCGTGGCAAGAGATTTGCCTGCCGGTCTTTTAGAGGATATAGCTGATTTTGCGGATAGCTTTCCGAAAATGATAGATGATATGGAAACTCTTCTGACTGAAAACAGAATATTTAAACAGCGTACTGTCGATATAGGCGTAGTTAATAAAGCTCAGGCCTTAGACTTAGGATTTACCGGTGTAATGTTACGCGGTTCGTCAGTGCCTTGGGACTTGCGCAAGTCGCAGCCTTATGAAATATATGATGAGTTGGATTTCGATATTCCGATCGGTAAGCACGGGGATTGCTATGACAGGTATCTGGTAAGAGTGGAGGAAATGCATCAATCCATTAAGATAATAAAACAGGTGGTAAATAAGATGCCGAAAGGTCCGGTTAAGACTGCGGATAAAAAAATATCACCTCCTGCCAGATCGGAAATGAAAAAATCAATGGAAGCTTTAATACATCACTTTAAATTATATAGTGAAGGTTATCATGTGCCAAAAGGTGAGGTTTATGTTGCTGTGGAAGCTCCTAAAGGTGAATTTG
>JBIKME010000020.1:0-10046 GCA_044359415.1 Rickettsiales bacterium
GAATGCAACAACCCACAAGCCGTGTGCATGTGGTATCGTTTGTCGCCATCACGATCAAAACGTTTAATCGCAAAATAACCTGTGCCGCGCTGCGCTGGGAAAAGATGAACATCAGGCATGGAAACGCCTGCTTCTTTTGCCATCAAGGCGTACACATATTCGATTGCACCAGCATCAAGGCCGTCCTGACTGTTCGGGAATTTTACCATCCATGGTGTGTAGCCTGCGGGCAAATCATGTACACCATGAATGATATGATCCCGCTTTTCGTTTACACCAATCAGTGCTTTTGGCCGTGCGCCTGCCGAAGATCCGTTTAGTGCTATCAGCTCCGCTAACACATCATCCGATGTGCCGTCTAAAACTTCCTGTGTCAGCAAAGCAAGGCTATCAAGGCTTATGTCTCCTTGTGTGTCTTCTGCACTGTGATCGGGTACAAAAACAAGCGCTCCGAGGGCATGTGATCCAACGTGCACCAAACGGTCAAGCGGTGTGATATCATCTGGGAGAATACCATGAGACCTTGCAAAACGATCAAACAATAACCGTCCCCAACCATCAGGCAGGCTGTCGTTAAACACACCTGGCAATCCTTCAAAAAGGTCGTAATTAAAACTCTGCACACCTGATTTTAGAGGTAGCCGCAAAGGTGAAATTTCAAGTCCATTTTCAATGAAGGTTTGATCATATTCGAAATAGATCTGGCGATCTCGAATGGCCAAACGTCCAACAGGATGGATACTATTCCCGAAGTTAATGCCAATCTTCACTTCTTTGACTGATTTAATCGCGTTCATTTACGTTTTCCTCTTTTGCGGGAGGGGCTGCTATCTGCTTTCAACACATCATCAATGGACGAGAAAAGCTTGTCTTTAACTTGCGTCGTTTTGAGAATATCCTCTAAACCACCAAGCACCATGTGAAGCTTGAGAAATGATTCTAGAGATAGTGCGCCAGTGCGTTCGAACTTGCGAAGCGTAGGCAATGCAACCCCAGAACGTTCGGCAAGGCCTTCCTGCGTTAACTCCATTTGCAGACGTCGTGCTCGTGCTTGTTCTGCAAGCTTTTTTTGCGCTTTTGCTGGCGTTATAAGTGATACCATTATATCTTAAAACCTCCATTAAACCTTAGAAGGTGATATTATAGTATCACTATCTGGAGATATCAAGTAAAATTTCTCAAGGCAGAGCCCCTATAAAAAATATTCGCGAACATCTTTGGAACGGATAGGTCCAACAAAAAACGATAGTCTAATCAATAGAATCGCCGGAATTGTACCGTAAAGTCTCATACTAAATGCTGATTGGCAGGACTTCTTTTACTGCAAGGCTGTGAATAATCAAAGGATATTGAGTCAGCTGTTACACATGGACTTTTTAGTTCATATTTTTCGGCATTACCTGAAATACAACCTTGCATAAATAAAGTCATTACAACTACCAGAACAAACTTCTTCATGATTATTTACCGATTATATATTAAAAATATTTTAATATAATAATCTTCTTTTTTAAAAATACAATTATTACTTGAGCGCATCACGTTCACTCTTTAATCTTCCAATTTCTTTTCGCAACTCCCCTTTCTTATCGTTTTCTGCATATAGCATCTCCAACTCAAGACTGTAGATTTTTGCGTTTAACACGTCCTTAGCCTTGGCTCTTTCTAATTTAAGCTTTTCCTCTCTTTCTCTGAGTTCTTTTTCTCGGCCTTTTTCTCGGTCTCTTTCCTCACGCTCTCTCCTTGCAGCATCATCTTGTCTGTCCAAAGCCTGTTTTACAGTCTCAAGCGGAATAGCCGGCGCATTATTATTAACAGACTGCTCGGAAGGAGTTTGAGAATGATGGCCTCCATGATTAGTAGTATTATTAGAAACTTCTGTTCCTAATAAGTCGTGCGAATTATTGACTCCATCTCCAGCATCAATTTTATCGTTTAATGCTCTTAAGTTTGCTTCAAACACAGCTTGTTCACCCTCCGACAATCGCAGATTATATTCCTTGGATTTCATAAAATCATCCATCCTTTCGGATAATTCAGTATCTGAAAGACTAGATACGTCAGATTTTTGTCTTTTCAGACCTCTTTCTACCCTTTCAAGATCTTGTTCAAGTTGATCAAATTTACGTTTTCTTGTTTCTTTAAGATGATTATCTTTTCTTTCTCTCGCTTCTCTTTCTCTCGCTTCTCTTTCTCTCGTTTCTCTTTCTTCTCTTTCTCTCGTTCCTCTTGCTTCTTCTCTTGCTCTATTCGTAGTTTTATCAAGCTCTTGCAATACACCTCCGCCGATAGTAGTACCATACAACTCTTTTGCGCCAACATCATTTAAATCAACCATCGGAGGCTCTTGGATAGGCTGTTGATTTGCCGAAGAGTTTGAAGGCGTTATGTTAGAAGTAGCCGTCTTATTTGTTTGAGTAGGCAGTATCCCGCTATCTTCTATAATTCCATCTGTAGTAGCTTTTGCCGCTCCTCTTTTTGCTAATGTGTTTCCAAGATTTTGAGATTCATTTACCCTTTTCATAGATTTACCGGCACCACCGCTATCTTTTGTAGCAGCATCTTTAATAGCCTTTCTCTTAGCTTTCGCTTCAGCCCTTGATTGAGCAGCTTTCCTTTGTATCAACTGGCCTATAGGATCAGCAATAGGCTTTAAAACTCTATTACCAGCAAAGTTAATTGCTTGTGCAGCTGATGCTGCTACCGAATTAAACAGATTGCTTGCCGCTGCCATAGCAGTACCACTGCTAGCTACAGGAGATCCGCCTTTTAGACGCGATGCAAGAGTTTCAATAAAGTCCATGAAAGCAAGCATTAGAAGTATTACCAACAGGAAGACAAATAAATCCGTTATTTCTAGGAAATTTTCTCCGGTCATATATTTTGCTATTTCATCTCTATCAAATATCGGATCAAAATAAGGCAGATCTACATATCTAAAAGCCATCTCAGGCGGATTTAAAGTTTTGACTCCATCATCATCCACATCCATCCAGATATTTGCCATATTAGTACTTATATCAGGCATCCAGAATCTAAAATCAGCCAAATGAAAATCAACAGAAATATCCTCATTAACCCCTAAAAAATCAAAATCAGAATATACATTCCAACATACTTTATAACCTAACGTCCTTTCCATATAAGTTGTGATAAGAGTTGAAAACATACCAAGAGCTGTCATTAACAATAGAAGCTGAACAGAAAATGTTATCATTTGTGCCCACCATTCTTCCAGCAAAGATTTTGTTTCCTTAAACAACATCATTACGATAAAAATCGGTGCCAAAGCTATTAATATAGCCATACCTATAAATGTTACCAAATATAGAACAACCGCTTTTAACAAAGAAAGTACAAAAATAGCGATACATAAATATAAAATTATAATATATAATATACCGGCTGGAAAATTAGAAAATAATGTGGAATTGATTTTAGCATATGTCTCGGGAGAGAAAAATTTTGCTAATAAACTATCCATGGAGTACCATGGCTCCTGCGGATCGTAATCAGAAAAAGGACTCATTAGTAAGCCTGAGATATCTATAACCCCTTCAGTAAACGCGGCAAACAAAGTGTTATAAAAGAAATTCCAGCTATCTGGTCCTATTAAAATTGTAATTATGCCGATTTTAAACATTCTAATGACCGCATCTTTACGCAAATCAGCTGCCGATCCTATACCCATTAGCCATTTGTAGCCATAAAACACCATGTATAATAAAAGTAATGCTCTTACAAAAGCGACAAACTCCTCGTTAGCTACAATTCCCTCATATAATGTTTTCATTATTGATTTCACTGGGTCAATAATAAAGTTAGTAACCGTCTCTAAAGGCCCGCCTTCAGCAGGTCTTGTACCCTCTTTTATTTTTACCTGATATCCACCGCTATTATCGTCATAATAATTATCTACAATTTTAAAAAACAGCCTGTCATCAGCCATGGATCCTGGAAGTTCATCACTGGCGTAACCTCTTACTAAATAGCCGTCTAAACCTCTGTTTATCGTATTAGCCGAAGCCTCTTCATCTATTTGTGTATAAGCCTCGGTTTCATCTTCATATGACTGAGTATATAAAGACGAGGAATATTCAAAATCAGGGTCAGATGGCGTACCGGCTATTTTAGAATCTGGTATATGATAGGTAAATATCACATCGTCATCGGTTGGGTCGACGATTTTATTATTGGATGCCAAACCGATATAAAGCCCCATACCATATCTGAAGTAACAAGGACTGACATCATTAGCATATAAAGCTATATTTTCACTTACAGTAAAATTACTTAAGTCAGAAGAGTTTCTTTTTGCAAGATCATCTTTATCATTTAATACATAAAATTTATTATCCTCACCTATATAAAATAATCTTTTATTCAGCTGAAGATTATTTTCATCTGTTCTATCTGACCACAATACGGCAGGAGATAAATCGTCCCTAAAAACACTAACCCCTGAAGATGCATCATCAGGGGATGGAGGCGTTCCATTTGTAACCTGATAAATACACTCCAAATTTGCTACTTCTTGACCACCATCCCAACCATATGGATCTTTATTACCGTCAGATGTAGTATTAATTTCTCCACCAAACCAAGAAGTCCATTGATTAGTATCACCTACAGTTATAACCAATGGAATATTATCAGGATCAATTAATACCAGCTTACTATCAATTGCCTTTGCTGACTGATCCGGATAATTACCGGTTATAACTCCCTCCGCTACCTCATCCTGCAAATCTTGACGCTCTTGCTCTGTAGCGTCATCTTCGTAATCAATAACTCCTTTAAAATACTCGACAATACCTTCTTTATCAGCAGGTATCCAAACTTTTGGATACCCCCAGTCATCTGCCTCTATACATTGAAACTGCTTTCCGCCACAATCTTTCTTGCAATGCTTGCCGTCGTCATCACAATCCCTTTTGCATGGCTCTTCGCCGCAAGCGCTGAGTAGCACCGCAGTACATATAACCAATATAAAATGCAATAATCTATTTTTCATATCCACACCATATTATAACATATAAATATTATAATATTATTACAATTTACTCATAAACTCATTTAATACGCGCCATTTCGACTCATATTTTGTTATTTTTTCTCAGACTGCCCAGCCTGACGTTTTTGTTTATCCTTTTGACGTTGTTTTTGTACCGCTTCAGCCATTTTCTTTACAGCAGGTCCGGCAACCTTTGATAATGTCTCACTTGCTATCTGAGACATTATCGCAACTCCTTTATTCATAGTAGAATTACTAACCGCACTTAATGAACCGGCCTTATTTCCTGTAACCAACTCAGAAGCAGCATCTGCCATCCAGTCAATAAACCTAATCAATGAAGCGCAAATAATTAAAAATATCATTATTAAGAAAAACTGCGTAGGAGTACTCATATCCTGCAGAGACAAACCAGATACTCTTTCCGTTCCATCGCCTAAAGTTAAAGGCACAACAGGATGATAGAAATTTAAGAAAGATCCTATCTCAATGGTGGTTCCATCTTTGAGTTTCCAATAAGAAGTCCATATTTCTTGCCAACATACTTTATAGTATAATAATGAATATAAAGAAGAAAATACAAATACATTAAATATCGCAAGAGCTGTAAATACCATAGCCGGTTGCAAGGTATAACTAATCAGACTTTTTATCCATGCATCAAATAGTGGTTTTGTTCTGTCAAATAACATAAATGATATATATATCGGAGCTACTATTAACAGCAATGAAATCGCTAAAGTTGCAAGTAAATAGAGAATAAGAGCCTTCATAACCGAAGCTATAAAAATAGCAAAACCTAATAGAATAAGTACTATATATATAAATCCAACCGGAGTAGCAAATAACAATCCTGCTATTTTAATCCAGGTTGCTTCTTGGAAAAACCTGTCAACAGTCATATCAGCAAAAGCAAATATATTATTATCCTGAGGAGGATTATCCTCGGCAGCAGCAAGTGGGTCAGTTGATAAATCTACAATTGGAACAGACAAATCAGAAGTTAGAATAGTAATTAAATCATCCATCCCTTGTGTAAATAAAGAAAACAGATAATTATTAAAGAAATCCCAGCTATCAGGGGACAATAATATTGCTACTATTGCAAATTTTAAGACACGTTTTAAAAAGTCATCTTGTTTAGTTTCAACCATACCCATCATAAACATGCCGGCATAAATCACCACATACAGCACAAGCGCGGCTCTAAGCGCGTCTAAAAACGAGTTTCCGGTAGTACTGTCATATATGATGTAACCATTGGCATCTGTTAGGCATTTACCGCTATCGTCCGTCATACACTCATTATATCCGCCCACCAGCTGCTGATACATACGCTTAGTTATTCCAGACTTCCAGGCCGTTACTTCATTACCGTTATCATCTGTATAACTGTATAAACTATCACAATCTTCTTCACTTATGGTATATTGCAAATCCTCTATCCTTGTTGCCTCTTCCTCATCGTAATTACTCTCTCCTTCGGCAGGTTCATATATAATTTTACAATATCCAAATATCACTCCCCTTACAGGATTTACTATATTTTGTAAAAAGTCAGAAAAGTCAGTATTAACCTTCTCGGTTTTTATTGTAACACTATAGCTTCCGGCATTATCACCATAATATCCATAACCGTCTTCATCTAACTGAGTATTGTTTATTGAGGTTTTAGTATCCTTGATATGGAGCCATATTTCTCCTGAGGCCCCGGATTGTCCTTCATATTTACCCGAACCATAACCACTGGTTCTTAAATCCAAATCAGTAACATCCGGATTATCCATGGCATAAGCAGGTTCAAGTATTTTAGTTTCACCCCAACTATCGAGTACATAATCACAAGGACTTTCGGTAGCAGGATCGCATCCTTCAGGTGTTGTCTTAGGAGTAAGAGTTACTGTAGGTTCCCCTATATGCATTTCTAAATATTGTCCATATGTTCCAGGACAGCCCGAAGATATGGCAATTTCATAACCGCCGCTATTTGCCTGCCCTACATACGCGTCACTTTGACTACCGTCATAGGCATTATCAATCCAGTGATCTCCTTCTTCAGCAGCTGTTGAATTAGGATTTAACTCTAACCAATCAAGATCCTGCCACTTATAATGCTCTCTACATTTTCTACCGGAAGAGGTAACTACCAAAGCATTATCCTTATCACCATAAGCCTCTTCAAGATGCCCCTCACCCGCACATGATGCTAACCATGTTGCAACACATACAGGATATGCAAAAACTGTAACCACACAAGATCCGAAGATAGTTGTTTGCATACAAGATTCGCATTTATGTTCTTCCCAGGCATATTCGCCAAGCCATGGATTGGATAAGGTTCCAGGACCATATCTTTGAACTCTGTTTGCAGAAGAGTTTCTGGCATATCTAAATAGCAAATAACCTGATTTTGGAGCAACGCCATAAAAACCTGCACCGCTAGTAGTACCGTTATTGTATAATTCAAAGAACTCTGGAATTTCACCACCTACCGCAAGCCTGTTTTCTTCGCCAAGATTATCACCGCTTTTACCGAACCACCAAGCATCTTCGTCATAGGCGTTGGAGCTTGCCGGAGGCAACACCGGTTTACCATCGGCATCAATTTGATCTTGTATATAAGCATATAATCCTTTACCGTCTGTGACTTGACCGTTTCTATCATAATATTCACCGGATATAGCAATAGTAAGAGGCTGCCCCTCTTCTACATAAACATACTCAGTATTATCACCCTGTTCATTAGAGGCATAACTTGCAGCTTGCCACTGAGTTGTAGATGCCGAGATAGGATTCATATAAACATTGCCCTTAGTATAGCCATAGGATCTGTATTCCTTATCGGTTGAACACAGATCTATCAAACCATTTACCGAAATATCAATATCATTACCTTCTCGAGTTTCTATGCCTGAATAAGTAAGTCTGTCTTCAGCATTTACCGTAACTTCAACTTCCTCAATATCACCCCACTCATCAGCTTCAACACAAGTAGGACTACCTACCGGCGCGTCACATGATGCTATAAACACTAACATTAGCAACAAGCTGAAAGACTTTATTAGAAAAGCACTAGTGTCTTTAATAAAAATTAACTGCGATAATTTTCTAATATTGGCTAAATGAATCATATATACCTACTATTTATCCGTTATCAGAATTATTATCATTTCCGGACGAATCTTGTGACTGACCACCACTTCTCCTAACTCTAGCGGCCTTCGCATCAGCTATTCTTTTCTTCACCCTCTGGGCTATTTGTTCTCTAGTTTCAGTTGCAACAGGCTGAGGAGCAGCTGCTGGACTGGTCTGATTATAATTATGAAGCTGAGCCTGATATTGACTAGTGTTTTCAGGTCCAACATCTGGAACCGCAGGTAACTCCGGCGCATCAGGCGCAGGCGCACTGGCTCCATCATCATTTAAATTAGTTACCAAAGGCGGCCTTGTATCATTTGATGTAGAATCAGAAGGTTCATCACTATTTTCTGTAGCAATTGGACTACTATCTTTATCCGCAGTTATATAAGTTGTGCCAGAATCAGACTCCTTAATATTGCCGTCAGGTCGCTTTATACCTCCTCCGCCATTTTCTTCTAATCCACCTCTTGCGCTCCCTCCTGCACCACCTTTAGCTGCCGTAACAGCGGCCTCTCTTCTTATTTTATTGGCACTAACAACCTTTTTTATATTCTCTGCGGTAGATGTAATCGCCGCAGCCGTTTCCTTAAATACTGTTACTACAGGTTTTATAGCTTCAGAAATAACAGCATTCTGCGCTCCAGCTAAGTTAACTCCTAAAGCTCCAGCTGATAAGGAGGTGGCTATACTAGTAGCAGTATCGGTGAATTTTAGTAAGCAGATACATAAAATAATAAATATAAATCCTACAAATAAACCAACAGGTGTATTTCTTAAAGACGATCCCGGATCTTGTTCACCACCTATTCCCCAAGGCAAATAGCCGGTCATAACACAAAATTTATCAAAATTACCTAAAACACCTTGGAAAATATTCTCACTCATCGGTAAATCAAGTTCGAATATACACTGATAACATACGCTAAATGAAAGTATTTCATAAAACGCTGAATATACAATGGCGTTAAATACCACTAAAATAGTTAGTAGTAATACAGGCTGAATCATAAAGCTAATCAGATTCTTAAGCCAAATATCAAATCTCTCCTTAGTTTTATTAAATAATAAAAATGAAATAAAGATCGGAGCCATAAATAATAACAAAGCGGTCATAACGATAGAAAGTACATAAACTATTACAGATTTTATAACAGCGGCAATGAATAAAAATATTCCCAAATACAATAATAGCCCTACAATAAATCCTATTGGGAATGTGGCAAGTAAGGCCTGAAGTTTTATACCGGTTTCCTCAGTAAAGAACCTTTCCATAGTTTTATTTACAAATTCAAACGTATCATATCTGGCGTCACCGCTATCAGATAAGGCAATAGCGGCACTATCGGCTTCATCGACATTAATTACAGATAAAAACGGACTACTTACCACTTGTATTAATTCATCTACACCATCGATAAAGAAGGTAAATAATATATCATAAAAAAACTTCCAGCTGTCAGGGCCTATAAGCATAATCACTATGGCCATTTTGATCATTTTATGAGCTAAGTCCTTTTGTGTAATATTACTTAGTCCCACCATGTGATGAAAGCCCATAAACACAATAGAAAGAGCCATTAAAGCCCTTATGGTTAGAATGAAATCATAGTTACCTGTAATACCTTCATACATCCTCTTTGTTAGACCGCCCTCTCTTTGTCCGGTAGACTCATCATACTCCCCCTGTAGCAGATCTCTTACAGGATCAACCAGTATATTTACCACGTCTGAGAAGCTTGTATTGGGCTCTTTGTCATATATGACATTCACACTGTAATAACCCTTATTACTTCCAGTAGCCGTATCAGGGCTCCAGGCGGTATAATCATCATCCCCCTTTTGGCTACCGGAAATCCAAGAAATAGATGAATCATCAAGTATTTTAAACCAC
>JBIKME010000223.1:0-2660 GCA_044359415.1 Rickettsiales bacterium
GACAAAGATAAGTCGGTAACAAAGGGAATAGGCGTTAGCGTTGGTATCAACACAGAGGGCAAGAGCAACGATAACGGTGGTATTAGCGGCGTATCACTTACCTATAACGATTCCAAAAAAGAGGGAGTTACAAGAGCGACTATAGGTGAAGGAACTGTCACTGTTGGCGGTGTCGAAGATGATAAAGGCATAAACCGTGACATCAATAAAGCGCAAGAACTACTGATTGATGAAGGCATGGAAGTTACGGTTAATGTGCCGATTGAGTTTATTAAAAATCCGAAAAAGTATGCTGAAGAATCTTTCCAAAATGTACTTACATTTCCAAGTAGAACAATCGGAGATGTAAAAGATGTTGTTAATACGGCAATTGAGTACAGTAATAAAATTGTAGATATGTTGCCAAAAAATGAACAGGCATGCTTTATTAGAAGGTAAACCATTCTGGCTGCGGTAATTTAAAGAAAACAAGCATGCAAAAAAAGAGTATAAATACACTCCGGATGTTTGCATTATGCAATAATTTCCAGCTCAACTGCACAGAGCAAGGCAGCCTTCTAGTGGCAGGAATGACACAAAAGATTGTAATAGATATTAGAGGGCAAGTGGTAACTGTAAAACAGAAATATTTGTTAATTAATGGAATTGTAAAAAAATCAAATGGTATTATTATTCCAGAATCAATTGAATTTAAGGAACAGTAAGTATGAAGAATATTGGATTTAGTGTATATGTTACTTGCTGAAGTATACAGCAGTTTGTGAAACTGACACAGTTATTTAAACACTACCTTTTTTTGATAATTTTTGTCCAATCAAAGTTATGTACAATATTATCATATCTGTTAGTTGCGTATACAGCATTGATTGCTACACATAAAGGAGAGTAATGGAGAAACTGAAAAATAACTTGTTATTGTCTTAATAATTTATTTTCATATAATCTCTTTACTAGATGTATCTTTTGTGTTACTCTTAAATAAGAGTACTAATTTAAATCATTATTATGAGTGTAAAATTTGTCACTATATTTGCCTAGAATTTTACGAAGATTGCCAGAAACTGTGATTAATCTTGAACCAAATAAATTGAAAAATTCACCAACTACAACTGAAGAGTTAGTTCCAAAACACAAGAAAAATCATGATAATGCAGCTCGCAAGACCGCTGAAACCAGAACTATATCTTTTGTAGAGCAGTTAAAGCAAAGGGCACAGGATTTAGTCAATGCAGAAGCTGTGGCAAAAAAACAAAGAACTTTTCAAATCCAAGAGATGGAAAGAAAAAGAAGAAGAGACACAGACAGCGACGGAAGTGAGCAAAAAACAAGTCAGCATGAAAGAAGAAGTACGGAAAGGCCTATCGTAGGTCAATTCACAGAAAGGTTAAGTCAAAATATTGGTACACCATTTCTTGGAGGGTAATAATAAGCTAGTAATCTGTATCTAATACCATTATATATGCGCTAATATATCCGGTATAATCATGCATAATCATAGAATATCTAGCCTGCACTATCTATTAGCCTCTATTGTAACAACATTATGGGGCTTTAATTTTGTTTTTTCTAAAGCAGCTGTCGGATATTTCGAGCCATTTACTTTACTGCTATTGCGCTTCTTAATAGCTTCATCTTTATTGCTGCCGTTTTTTCCAAAACCTCCTATATCAATGATTCATATTATTAAAATCTCATTCTTATTTGTTATTCTACATCTGGGTACAATGTTTTGGAGTTTGCATGCAGGACTTGATGCATCTGTTGGAGTAGTAGTATTACAAATGCATGTCCCATTTTTAATGATACTTAGTATATTTTTCTTTAAAGAGAAAATTAATATAAAATGTATAGTCGGCATCATTCTTACAATAATAGGCTCCATATTCTTAATGGAAACACCAAACAGCATTACACACCCGTTACCCTTCTTTTTGATGCTCTCTAGCGCCTTATTTGTAGCATTCTATAGTATACAAATAAAAAAAATACCAAATGTTAACGCACTTGCACTCATTACATGGATAAGTGTCTGCGCAGTCTTTATGTTAATTCCGATTGTGCTAATATTCGAATCATTTAACCTGTCTGTCATTATCAATGCCAATGCCAATGCAATTGGTTCATTATTATATATAACTATAGGTTCATCTATTATAGGACATTCTTTATGGGCTTATTTATTATCTAAAAACCCTATTGGCTCAATTGCACCTATAACATTACTGGTACCTGTTATAGGAATCTATGCAGGAGTGGTTATGTTAGGAGAATTATTATCTATATATATCTTAGCCGGCTCCACTTTGATGATAATAGGCGTTGGTATTATTGTTATAAAAAGACCTAAAACTACACAGATTGAACTCAAATGATCAGGTAAATATAGCCCTTTAAAATCATAACAAATACTTACAAAGTAGCAGTGAGTTCTGCAACCAAAATTATCTTAATACAATATTTACCGGGCATAAATCATCTGCTATAAAAAGATAGGCTCATGTAATAACATATGATAATAAAACACAATATGCACAGCGCTTAAATCAGAAGTAACAACGAGATTTATTTCACAAAAAAACAGAAAAATATTATGGACTACACAAGTATTATTAACGACTTAAAGAAAGCGTCTTTATTTGATTTATATAGATTAAACGTAA
>JBIKME010000225.1:0-2643 GCA_044359415.1 Rickettsiales bacterium
CGGGCTTGCGTATGAATGTAATTGCTAATCCTGGAGTTGATAAAGTTGAATTTGAGCTTTATTCGTTGGCTGTATCTGCTATTAATGGATGTGGAATGTGTATAGATTCGCATGTGCATCAACTTGTGAAATCAGGGGTTAGTAAGCAGGCAATACAATCTACTATAAAAATAGCGGCTGTAATAAATGCAACCGCGCAGGCAATGATAATAATGTAGGAGACTAATATGACTAATCAAGTTGTTGAAGCGTTAAATAAGTTATTAGCAAATAATTATGCTTTATACTTAAAAACCCAGAATTTTCACTGGAATGTAACCGGACCAAATTTTAAAACACTGCATTTGTTATTCGAGGAGCAATATAATGATTTATTAATAGCTAATGATGAGATAGCTGAGAGGATAAGAGCTCTTGGCGTAAAAGTGCCTGCGACATTTTTAGTATTTTCAAAAAATACTGATATAAAAGATGGTAGAGAAGATTTAGCAGCAGTTGATATGGTAAAAGAGTTGGCAGCTGACCAGTTAATAATCATAAAGTCTCTAAAGCAAGTTATGGCAGCGTCTAATGTTATTGGTGACGAGGTGACAGCAGGTTATGTTATAGAAAGAATAGGAGTTCATGAAAAAGCATCGTGGATGTTAAATAGTAGTATCTAAAAATTATTTTATATTATGTGTAGATAATTAGATTAATTTTTGTGAAAAGCTAATATAGAAAATATAGCGTCATACTTAACCAATCTTTAACACGCTAAAAAATAAATGTTTATATTTCAATATATTACCGAACATTATTTTTTCTAATGGCACTACAAAATGGATTTCCAAAATTGCAATCCATAAATATCAATATGTTACGGAGAGCGCTTTTGCAGAAAAAGCGATTTTATTGGCTTTTGACCGAGGGGGAATGTTAAAGATGGGTTAGGTAAAAAATATAACAATATGTTGATTGGTACAAGAAAAATTTTCAATAAAAGCTTCTGGATATTTATGATAATAGTTATCATAATAACCTCTAAGTGTATTATTTTGGTTTAATGGACATAATAATATCAGTTAAGTAATCCATTTTTACGCCAAGACGATTTATGAGTCATGATGAATAGATTCATAAACGTGTGGAAACTTATCAATCATTTTGAGCATCTTGATTGCATCAGAAGACATTGCCTTGATTAGCTCATGGCACATGCTATGTGCGTTCAAAATTGAAATCTTACGATTCCATACTGGTTCATGGTGAGCAATGCGATTGCGAATTTCTTTAATTTTCAGTATATTGCCTTCAATGTATGAACGCTTCCTATTTATGCGTGGTAAATTTGGAAATATAATTTTAAACGTATCTTTGCGATGCCATATTATTGGGTCGTATCTTCTGTGAAAAAATGAGCACCAAAATCCAAATGTAAGTTGGGCAACAATATCATCATTGCTAGCATTTCTTTTGTTTTCGCGCTGTACCTTTGCAATGATTTCATTGATTTTTTTCGTATCTTGTTCCGGTATAATGAGATTGTGTGAAGGATTCATTAACCAATTTGGGGTATAATATTTTCTAAGGACTTGATCGATCCTGTTACGCAAGCAAATTTCCAGATAATGAAGGGTTGGAATCATTGCCTCACTTAGCATAATATTTGCATTATATTTTGCTAAAACTTGCTTGGGGGTGTCTCCATTTTTGAGATAAGGTGATATACGCGCTTCAGAAAATGTTGAATTTAGAATCTCAAATGTAAAGGTTTCCACAATTTTGGCCTTGACAAATTAGGTTAAAAGGCTATATTCTATGTCTAGATACTCCGGATTTTCTTCCCCTGGGCTTGCTCAGTGATCAGATGCCGGAGTTTTTTTATGCCTAAAATCAACATCATCCTAATACTTTCTCCTTTTTCTTTCAAGTAAAATCCCCCGGACACATCCTTCATCTTTCCTGATAAGACAGCTAAAGAGCAATCTTGAGCCAAGCTTACCCGGGGATAATTTTATGTACACAGAAGATGATCTGGTCAAAATTGAGCAAGCCATCACCATCACCAAATTACAGATGAGTGAGCGTGTTGTATCTGTTGCCTATGGCGATCATATCGTTAAATATGCGGAAGTGGATTTAAAAGAACTCTTAAACTTACGCAGCCGCATTAAATCAGATTTAAAAAGCAGTACGTCATTAAAGCGTCGCATTACCTTTGCCACACATAAGGGATTTGCTGATGCTGATGAAAACCTTTGCACAACTTTTCAAACGCCATAAAAGCAAAGCCTCTGCTTGGGATGCGGTAGGTTCTGGCAAGCGCCTAACCTATTGGCAAACGGAAAATAGCGCCATCAGTAGCCTTCTAGGTAATCATCTAGAAACGCTACGTAGCCGCGCGCGCGATATGGTAGATTTGACTCGCCTTTAGGAACCTTTCCTCTGCGTGACATTCCGGTTGGAATCAGGCCAAATTCAGGGTCTATAACACCAATTTGTTTAAGGGTTACTTTTTTAGTGCGTTTTTTCTCAGTCAACCAAACTGATTTTGTAGCATACAGATAATATCTGCCTCGAATGCACCTAATTTCTGAGTTTGGTAATTTATGTTTTAGAACCCATTCCGGATGAGACATTTTTAAACTCTTGAAAATACTG
>JBIKME010000226.1:0-2640 GCA_044359415.1 Rickettsiales bacterium
TTTAATTGCGTTAATTACCGGTAAAATAGCTAACGGATTATATCACCCTGTTGAGAACCCTGAAAAACGTGGATATAAAGTTGAAGTAGCATCTAATGACAGCTCTTTAGAATCAGCCGCAAAGACCGAGGAGATTCTTGATATTCCAGCTTTAATTGCTGCTGCCAATATAGAAAATGGTCGTGCTAATTTTAAGAAATGCGCTTCATGCCACACTAATGAGCCTGGCGGCGCACATCGTGTCGGCCCTAATTTGGCGGCTGTTGTTAATTCTAAAATTGCCAGTAAAAATGGTTATGGTTACTCCAGCGCGCTATCGGCAAAAGGTGATAGTTGGACATATGAGAATTTATTTGCTTTCTTAAAAAAACCACAAGCTTTTGCGCCAGGTACTAAAATGTCCTTTGCTGGCTTTAAAGATGCAAAGGATATCGCAGATATGGTTAAATTCTTAGAAAGTAACTAATCTTATATAAATAAAAGTATGATTTAAACCGGGAAGTTTTTTACCTCCCGGTTTTTTTTTACCTCCGGGTTTTTTTATACCTTTTTATAATTTCTAATATATGATTACTGGTCAGCCATTATATTAAAAATACAATGTAAAAACATTAAGGAAAAATATAGGGAAAAATATTGTATGAATTTTATCAGATCATTATTAGTAATTATATTTTTTTTACTAGCAGGCAATTTTATTAATTTACTCACCTCAATGGGTGCACATGCCGTCGAAAACACGATAACCCACGGTATATCGATATTTGGTGATTTAAAATATAAAAACAATTTTAAACATTTTGATTATGTTAACCCCAGGGCTCCGAAGGGAGGGATGATAAAAATTGCAGAGGTTGGCAGTTATGATAGTCTAAATCCATTTATAATGAAGGGAGTGTCAGCTTCAGGTATCGAGATGATTTTTGATACTCTTATGAAAAAATCATCTGATGAGGAAACTGCCGAATATGGTCTGATTGCCGAATCTGTTGAACTTGATAACGATAGAAACCAAATTATTTTTAATTTAAGGAAAGAAGCTAGATGGCATGATGGAAGCTACATTACCGCTCATGATGTTAAATTTTCTTTTGATACTATAAAGGAAAAAGGAAATCCTCAGTATCGAGCTTATTATAAAGATGTATCAGAAGCAATTGTAGTATCGTCATATAAAATAAAATTTCTCTTTACTAATAATCAAAATAGGGAGTTACCTATTATTCTTGGTCAGTTACCTGTTTTTTCAAAAGAATATTACTCTAATGTAGAGTTTGAAAAAACTACTTTAATCGCCCCACTGGGAAGCGGTCCATACAAAGTTAAAACTATTGATCCGGGAAGATCCATTACTTATGAAAGAGTGGAGAATTACTGGGCGGAGAATCTTCCAGTCAATATAGGTCATAATAATTACGACCTTATCAAAATAGATTACTACAGGGATGCTACGGTTGCCGTAGAAGCCCTGAAAGCCGGCGAGTATGATATAAGAAGAGAAAATATATCAAAAACCTGGGATAGCGCTTATAACTTGCCGCATATTAATGATGGCCGTATGATAAAAATAGAATATCCCGATGGTCAACCAACGGGCATGCAGTGTTTTACTTTTAATACCAGAAAATCGTTATTTTCTGATGTAAAAATAAGAGAAGCCCTTAGTTACGCTTATGATTTTGAATGGGCAAATAAACAACTATTTTATAGCGCTTACACCAGAAATAGAAGTTATTTTGGCAACTCCATTTTTGAATCAAAGGGCCTTCCTTCTAAAGAGGAGTTAAATCTGCTTAATCCTTATAAAGATATATTACCTGCTGACTTATTTACAAATGAGTTTCATCCTCCTGTTGCCAATGATAATTTAGCTGCGAGACAAAATTTATTAAAAGCGCAGCAAATTTTAGATGACTCCGGTTGGATTTTAAAAGATATGAAAAGGATTAACCCTAATACGGGAGAAGCCATGCATATTGAATTTTTGCTGGTATCCCCTTCTTTTGAAAGAGTCGTATCGCCATTTGTACGTAACTTAAAAAAACTCGGTATTTCAAGTTCAATACGCACGGTTGATAGTTCACAATATATAAAGCGCCTGGAAGACTTTGATTTTGATATAATGGTACACTGGTTTCAGCAGGGTATGTCTCCCGGCAATGAACAGATTAATTACTGGCATTCTTCTTACGCTGACGTTAAGGGTAGTCAGAATTATGCCGGAGTTAGAAATAAAGCAGCTGATGCTATGGTTGAAAAAATAATATCGGCAAAAAATAAAGAAGAGTTAATATATGCCTCAAGGGCGTTAGATAGAATATTACAATGGAATTTTTATACCATTCCGCAATGGCACTCAAGGACACATAGGATGATATTTTGGAATAAATTTGGTGTACCTGAAATTATACCACCTTATTCTTTAGGTTATATAACGACATGGTGGATTGATCAGCAAAAAGAACAAAAATTAAATAAAATTTTAAACAAGGAATAGATATGCTGAAAATAGCAACTTGGAATGTAAATTCGGTAAAGACTAGATTAGAACATCTTTTATCATATTTAAATAGCGAAGAATCACCTGACATTCTTCTTTTACAGGAACTAAAATGTCAAACAGAGGCTTTCCCTTATCTT
>JBIKME010000227.1:0-2627 GCA_044359415.1 Rickettsiales bacterium
AGGCTAACCAGTTTATGCAGACCAATATTTCAAGTATTTATGTATGTGGTGATGTTACCGGTCCTTATCAGTTTACTCATACTGCTGCCCATCAGGCTTGGTATGCTTCAGTTAATGCGTTATTTTCACCTTTTAAGAAATTTAAAACTGATTATTCTGTTATTCCGTGGGCCAGCTTTACCGATCCTGAGATTGCTCGTGTTGGCTTGAACGAAAAAGACGCTGTTGCCGCAAATGTTGCCTATGAGATAACTACTTACGGTATTGATGATTTAGATCGCGCTATTGCTGACTCTGAAGCACATGGTTTTGTAAAAATTCTTACTGTACCTGGAAAAGATAAAATATTAGGAGTTACAATTGTAGGTGCAAATGCAAGTGAACTTATTGCAGAATATATACTGGCAATGAAACACAATCTTGGACTTAATAAGATTCTTCAAACCATACATATTTATCCGACATTAACAGAGGCAAATAAATATGCCGCAGGTAACTGGAAGAGGGCCCATCTACCTGCACTTACTATGAAAATGTTAGAAAAATTCCATAACTGGAGAAGGTAGATGAAGAGATTTGAAACCGTACTAAATGATTATAATATTGCTCTAAAGCGTAATAGTGTAAAAATTTTACAGGTTAATATCGGCAAACGATGTAATCAGGCATGCCACCATTGTCATGTTGATGCAGGTCCTAATCGTAAGGAAAATATGGAGCTTGAAACTATAGAGCTCCTTCTTGACTTGCTTAAAAAAGAGTCTCAAATTCATACTGTAGATATCACCGGCGGAGCTCCTGAGTTAAATCCTAACTTTCGTTATTTTGTAAGTCAAATACGCAAAATGGATAAAAAAGTGATCGACCGCTGCAACTTGACCGTATTATTTGAAACTGATCAAGAAGAGACAGCGGATTTTTTGGCTAAAAATAAAGTTCAGATAGTTGCTTCTCTGCCTTGCTATAAAGAGGATAATGTTGATAAACAGCGGGGAAAAGGAGTATTTGATAAAAGTATACAGGCATTAAAATTGCTTAATAGTTTAGGCTATGGACAAGTAGGTTCTGATTTGATTTTAAATCTTGTATATAATCCAGTAGGTGAACATCTTCCGCCAAACCAGGCTAAACTTGAAGCTGACTATCACTTGTATTTAAAAAACAATTTTGCAGTTGTTTTTAATTCTTTGTTCACAATAACAAATATGCCTATAAAGCGTTATGCTCATGCTCTGGAAAGAAGAGGTAAAATGCAGGAATATATGCAGCTTCTAATCGATAACTTTAATCCTGATGCAGCTAAATCTGTTATGTGCACCGAACTTATATCTGTTGGCTGGGATGGTCAGATTTATGATTGCGACTTTAACCAGATGCTTGATATTCCAATTAACCGTAAACCGCTTAATCTAAAAGATATTGATGGATTTTTTGATATTGAGAAGGGTATAGCTTTTGGCAGCCATTGTTTTGGATGTACAGCAGGCTTCGGGAGTTCATGTGGAGGATCTTTGTTGTAATGGAAAGTGAAATTGGCTTACGTTTAGGTTTTTTCTTAACTATGCTGACTATTTTATCTTTGGCAGAGCGACTTTTTCCAAGGCGTGAGATAAAAACACCGAAAACAAAACGTCGAATAGTTAATTTACTGCTAATTTTTATAGACAGTATAGCTGTCAGGGTTTTTGTTCCTTTTACTGCTGCAAGTGTTGCGGTTTATAGTGAAGGCTCTCAGATTGGCTTGTTACACCATATATCTTTTCCAAGTGCGTTTTCGATTGTTATTTCTGTGATAATTCTGGATTTTATTATTTATGCACAGCATGTTATTTTCCACCATATTCCGATATTATGGCTCGCACATAAGGTACATCATATTGATCGGGAAGTGGATGTAACTACAGGCGTTCGTTTTCATCCCTTCGAAATTATACTTTCAGTTATCATAAAATCTATAACTGTTTTGTTGCTAGGGATACCTTTCGCAGCTGTAGTAATATTTGAGATTATACTTACTACCAGTTCTTTATTTAATCATAGTAATATTAAGCTGCCTTTAGCCTTTGATAAATTTTTACGTTTTTTTATTGTTACCCCTGACATGCACCGTATTCATCATTCTATTATAGAAAAAGAGGCTTGTCATAATTTTGGTTTTAACTTGCCATGGTGGGATAGAATTTTTCGAACTTATAAAGAGCAGCCGTTAAAAGGGCACTTAAAGATGGATATAGGCTTAAAAGAATATAATAATTCTCAAGTAAGTGGTTTACTTGAATTATTACTTATTCCGTTTATAAATAAAAGAAAGTTAAAATAAATAAGGTATAAGAATGGATAGAAGACAATTTTTAGTTATAACGACAGTTTCGGCTATGGGTCTGATTATCGGAGATAAAATTATGGCAAATGATAAAGTTAAAGATTTAAATTTAAGTGATGATGAATGGAAAAAACGCTTAAACCAAGAGCAATATAATGTGCTTCGTAAAGAAGGAACGGAATTGCCAAACAGCAGTAATCTCAATAATGAAAAACGCGAAGGGGTCTTTGTCTGTGCAGGCTGCGATCTGGAGCTTTTTTCCTCGAACATGAAATATGATAGTGGCACCGGATGGCCAAGCTTT
>JBIKME010000228.1:0-2624 GCA_044359415.1 Rickettsiales bacterium
GCACAACAGAATCAATCCCATCAATACGAATTGTCTTTGCCAGCCAGTCATAAAATTTCTGACGACTTTCTATGTGAGCCGGTTTGTTCTGATTACGTCCAGTTTTAACTTCCAGCTTGGCAGGTGGCTCAATGCGGATATCAATATCCTCAGAAAAGCGGCTGATAATGTTATAACCTTTAGAAAGAGAAGTGCCGCCCTTAAGCTCAAACTGGTATCCAAGCTGCTGTAAGCCATAAAGGCAATGCATAATCCAGTAGTCTTTTTCAATTAACGCCGGATTATCAATAGACTCATTATCAGCTACTATGCGTATCAGATCGGCAAATTCCGGGTGGTTATGCAAAAACATCTTATGCGGCATGACTTAATGACTCCGCCAATAATTCATTGAACAGTTTTTTTGTTTTCACACTGCCGTAATCTCTGGCCATACGAGGAAGTGCTCCGGTGTTTATTTCCAGCGCCTTTTGCCTTACCCTGCCTAAAAGTTTTTCTGTATCTTCAGCCAGCCTATCCAGATTATTAACCAGATCAACAATCAGGAATTCCTTACTAAGTGTTTTTGGAAAATAAGGCTTTACCCTAAAATCAAACATACGTCCACCAAGTTTAAAGCGGCCATGACGTTTGTGGTTATAAACTACCGTTTCATTATACAGCTGTGTTGTGCCAAGTCCCAGAGTATTATAAGCGTTGGGTGTGGTTATCAGAAAACGGTGATCCTTCAAAAAAGCTTCAACTAACCTATCATCTTCCGCTGGAACTACCCCGAAGGTGGTTTTCTTAGGGCAATAATAAACCCCGCTGGAAAGTTTGCTCAGGCTTCCATCCTGCTGTAAAAGCCGCAAATGCCTATCCACGGCATTTGACCATTTTTCAAGATCGGCACGACGATAAACCTGTCCCGGACGTAAATGTTTTTTTAGTTCATTAAGTTTTAAAGACATATCTATTACCTCTATTTCTAAGTATATAGAAAATCAGCCATATTTGCAAGTAATTTCATTGAAAATTCATGCAGTTTTGTCCATATATCTCCAAAACTCGGCAAAATAGGCAGTTTTTACTTTAAAAATCCCATTTTCTAGCCTTTTTCGGTGACATGTCACCCGTAAACTCAAAATATTTTTCAAAAAAATCACTTTTTTAAAGGAGCTATATGCCCCTGCCAAAGCGGTTAACCGCCATTCGCTCATAAGAAATATGCGTCCTTAACCCTAAATTCCCGAAATATACACGCAGTATACGCTTAAGGCGTGTGGCATAAATACCAGCATATTCTGCTAATCAAACTAAATTCATGCTATTGGCTTAAATTGCTTGCCATATTTTCTTGTTTATTATATACGACCCACATGGGTAGTATATAACCTAAAACTGGAGGCGGAAATGGCCGGAATTAAATATGACAAACGTGGCAATCTATATTATGTCTATAAACTTGATTATTACTGGGATAAGGAGTTAAAAAAATCCAGACAAAAGTCAACTTATCTAGGCACAGCCAAGGAAAAAGGGGGGCCTTATGAAAAAACTGGCAGAAAAGCTAAAATCACTAAAACAGAGCAAGCTATAGTTGATTTTGGCGATAGTTTTGTAATTAAAGAAACCGCATCTCAAATAGGCCTGGATTCTGTTTTACATGAGAGTTTTGGCGACCTTGCAGATAGTGTGATGAACCTTGCCTGCTATCAGATCACCGTAGGGTCAGCAATTTATTCATGCGAAGATTGGGTGGACGGCAATATCGCATCAAATTTATTCAAGAATGCAGGCACTTCATCTCAAGATATTAGCAGACTTTTTCAAACTTTAGGCAACCAGGAATTGGTGCAAAAGTTTTTTAAAAACTATATTGCAAAATTCTTTCCAAACACAACAGGACTTTTAATAGATAGCACAAGCCTTCCAAGTGCTATTAACGCCTCAATCAATGCCTTTGGTCACACTTCAGATGGTATACAAGAAAATGTCACATGCCTTATGCTTGTTGACAAAATATCAAAATTACCGATTTATTTTAGAGCGGTTGGAGGCGATATAGCTGACACTTCAACTCTTGAAACAACGATCAGAGAAATCAAACAACTCGGTCTAAAGGCCGGCTCTGCAGTATTAGATGCCGGCTATTGTTCCAAAGGCAACCTTGAATATATGTGCAAAGAGGAGGTGGATTTTATTACGAGATTACCTAGAAGTCATAATATTTTTTACAATTTAGTTGATGATCTTGATTGCAAAATATCAAGCGATACAGCTGTAAAATACGGGGATAGAATAGTTTTTATCAAAAGTAAGAAAGTTGATGTTTATGGCAATAAAATTTATGCTCATGTCATCTTAGATGAAAATAAACAAGCAAAAGATATTCAGCATATTTTAAAGGATAAGCTAGATTGCGAGCAAACAAAGGCAGAGAGGGAGGCGCTGGACAAGAAATTAAAATATGCTGGCTTTTTAATATTGCTGTCTAAATCAGCTATTGAGGCTAAAGATATTTTGCCAAATTACTATACAAGACAAGCTATTGAGCAGATTTTTGGCTTTGCAAAATCAAATAATAATATTTTACCGCTTAGAGTTCATAGTGAAAAATCGATCAATGGCTATTTGCTCCTGGT
>JBIKME010000229.1:0-2615 GCA_044359415.1 Rickettsiales bacterium
GAATCAGGACCCATGGTAGCCAGGATAAATTTCTGTCCATCTTTATTATGCGATATTTCAACACCACCTGTTAAAATAAAATAAACTCCGTTGGGTTTATCACCCGCCTTAAAAATAACAGTACCCGCGTTGAATTTAACTGTCTGTATACCGGCCATTTAAATATCCTTTTTCTTTATTAATTAATTCACTTAATATAAAACACATAATAAGTTATAGTTCAACATAGTTTATTATGCGCCTCCTACCATAGATCCCATTTGGAATATCGGCATATACATAGCAACAATAATAAATCCGACAGTTATTCCCATCGATACTATCATTATAGGCTCCAAAGCCTCCGTTAAATGATCTACAGCCAAGTCAAATTCTTCTTCGTAAAACATGGCCGTGGCTGCGAACATCTCATCCATATTACCTGTTTCCTCACCTACCGCTATCATTTGATAAAATGTAGGAGGAAATATTTTATTCGCAGAATATAAGGAAGACAGTGAATTACCTGAGCTTATACCTTCTTTAATATCAGCAAAAGCTTCAATAAAAACTGTATTGGTCATTGTTTTTTCAATAATATTAAGCGAGTCAACAACCGATACACCGGCAGCAGCCAAATTACCTTCTATCATTGCTATTTTCGCTAAAGTTGATTTATGCACACAAGCACCGATAACCGGCATTTTTAAAACCAACCTATCCCACTTTCGTTTAAAACTAACATTGTTGTTTTTAAGATACTTAATGCTAAAATATGTTGCTATTAAAACAGCGAATAAGGTTCCTCCACGAGCTGGATCTCTTATAAATTCACTTACATTGACAATCAACTGTGTAGGACCCGGAAGTTCATTACCCATCCCTTCAAACATTTCTTGAAATATAGGAACAACTTTTACCAACATTAATGTAATAACGGCAAAAGCCACGCATAATAATATAATCGGATAGCTAAGAGCGCCTTTGAGCCTTTTTCTAATGCGCTCGGCTTTTTCTAATTGAATCACCAGCTTTTGCAGGAAAGTGGTTAACTTACCGCTCATCTCCCCGGCACGTATTAGGTTAACATAGACAGTATCAAATATTGCCGGATGTTCTTCAAAAGCTTCAGATAATGTAGAGCCTGACTCTATATCCTCGGTAATACTATGGACAACCCATTTAAAATTAGGATCTTCTTGTTGCTCTTCCAACATTGACATAGTTTGAAGTATAGGCAAGCCCGCTGCTACCATTGTAGAGAATTTTTTGGTAAAAATTACTTTATCTTTTACTTTGATACTTTTAGCTTTATGAGCTTTATTCGTTGTATTTTTTACTTTTGCGCTAGACCTAGTTTCGTTTGTCTCGGAACTTTCTATTGTTGAAGCTACTTCTTGACCGCTAATTAAAACTATATTAGTCACTATTATTTTTTCAGATTTTAGTTTTTTTGTTGCCTCGTCTGAATTAAGAGCCTCAATTTCTCCGTTTGCAATTTCACTTCCTTGAATACCTTTCCACTGGAATATGGCCATTTACTTGAATCTCAATTATATTTTATAAATTAATTCTAGTTAAACATTAACTTAATCTTCAACCATTAATATACGTTTAAACTCCTCAATGCTTATAATACCTTCCGTTATCATTCTTTTTCCTACATCCTGCATTGATTCGAAACCATCTTTTTCAGAAGCGATTCTACCAATTTCAATATCGTTAGCATTAGCCAGTATCGCTTCTTTAATATTTCTAGTTACTACAAGCACTTCATGGATTGCTCTACGACCTTTAGATCCTGTATTCATACAAGTTCTGCACCCTTTACCTTTATATGCTACAACACCATCTAACTCTTCATCTTTAAAGCCGATTAATTTTAATTGTTCCGGTCCCGTATCTGAGTCTACAATTTTACAATCCGGACAAATCTTACGCGCCAACCTTTGCGCAATTACCAAAATTAATGAAGAAGTTATCAAGTAATTTGGTATTCCCATATTTATTAAACGAGTTATAGTACTTGGAGCATCATTAGTATGCAAAGTACTTAAAACCAAATGCCCTGTAAGAGATGCTTTAACGGCTATATCACCGGTATCTTTATCGCGGATCTCACCTACCATTATCACTTCCGGATCCTGACGCAAAAATGAACGCAAAGCCGCGGTAAAAGTAAGTCCTATAGCATCATTTACATGTACCTGGCCAATTCCTTCCACCATAAACTCAACCGGATCTTCTGCAGTCATTAGATTTACTTCGGGATTATTTAACGAATTTAAAACCGCGTATAAGGTTGTCGACTTACCCGAACCTGTAGGTCCTGTTACCAGAATCATTCCTTGCGGAGAATTAATAGCCTTATTAACCTTTACTTCACATTTTTCAGAAAAACCAAGTTTTGCTAGCGGCATACTTAACGCGCTTTTATCCATAACACGCATAACCACGCGCTCGCCGGAACATGTTGGCAGAATTGATACACGTAAATTTACTAAATCTTTTCCTTGTTTGTAATTAAAATGAATTGCGCCATCTTGTGGCAGTCTTCTTTCAGAGATATCCAAAGAGGACATAATTTTTATTCTGGTAGATATTGCCGAATAATTGTCGTTAAGGAAAGCGGAAAC
>JBIKME010000244.1:0-2606 GCA_044359415.1 Rickettsiales bacterium
ACAAACGGCCGATACTTTTAAGACTTTGTTTTCTTTAGGAGAAAAGAAGCTTAAGAAATTTGCTGAACAAAAAAGCTACACATCACTTCACGGTATCAAGTTTTGTTCATAAAAAAAGGGAGCTAAATGTTAGATATAGCGCCCTTTTTTTATGTATTTATTTTTTTATTTATTAAGTAATTATTGCTTTGTAGTAACTTTTATTTCCACTCGTCTATTTTGCGGTTCTTTTATACCGTCATTAGTGCTAACTAGAGGCTCTGATTCTCCTTTCCAGGATATTTTAATGTTTTTAGGATTAAAGCCTTGGTTTATAAGCTTGTTTCTTACAGTTAAAGCACGTTTTTCAGAAAGAGATAAGTTGTAACGATCAGAACCTACTCTGTCAGTATGCCCAGTAACTTCAAAATACGCATATCTTGCTGATTTAACATCACCTGCTAGCTTAGAAAGAACTTCATTTGCATTTTCAGTTAAGTTTGATTTGTCAAAATCAAAAAATGTTAAGTATGAGCGCTTATGAATTTTAAACTCTTGTTTTTTTTCTGTATGATTTAATACCGGTTTTGGAGCTTCTGGTGCACATACATCATTAGCGGCATCCCATTTAGTTCTAACACATTCTTTTGATAGTTTTGATTTTATAACGTTGTTGTTAGTGTCGATAACGGCTGCTTTGCTAGAAGCTAGAGCTGAGTTTGTAACGACGCTACCGGCTATAATGCAAGTTGCAGTTAGTGTTTTTAAAATATTTTTCATGATTACTCCCATTTTATATTTCATTCTTTAATAAAGCATAAATGAAAAAAGTACAAGTTTTTTTAGTAGCTAGCATAGGGGGATCTCTCACTGTAAATAATATAGAGATTTTTCAATAGAAGAATTATTGCCTGCAATTGGAGAAAAATATATGAAACTAACAAGGCATAAAAGCGTAGCCATGATATTTTTGGAGGAAATATACCAAAGGGGTTTGAGACTGTTTACGCATTGGAGAGAAGGTATAACAAGATCTCTTGCTTAATGGGAGCTCTATGAATTGTGGGATGACTCGGTGCTGCAGCAAGTTATCACTGGAAAAAATCTTCATAAATAATTTATAAGTCATTTTACATAATATACATTATCAAACTTATGTTGTTATATTAAAAAAATGATATTAGTAAAAGATGCCCCCCTGATTGGCTAAGTGTTTTGCTAATCTTGATTTTAAATAATGAAAGCGGCAAAAAGCCGCTCTCATTATTTGCTTACTATTATAATTATTAACTCCTACCTTTTGCTTTACTTCCACTTCCACTTCCACGTCCACTATCATTATCACTTCCACTTCCACGTCCACTATCATTATCACTTCCACCTCGATGGAAATGACTAACTTGTCTTACATGTTCTCCGTTGTCACTCGCTCTAGTATTTGAAGTGGTATCGTCTCTTAGTGGCTGTGACGCGAAACTATATTGTCTCGATGAAGGACTTGTAGTTCGATTCTGAGGTCTGCCAATCCCTGGTTGTGGAGTGGAAGTTTTTATACGTCGGATTGTATTTTGATTATCACTATCACTATCACGACTTACTTCATGATCAGCTTTAAGCTGAGAATTGTTAGGTGCCAATAGCGGACTTTTTAGTGGTTCTTCTCCACCACCACCGTTGTCTGAGGCAAAAGTAGAAGGGGAGAATCCTTCTGTACCCACTCTTCGACCTGCCGCTGCCGCTGCCGCTGCCGATGGCTCTAAACGAGGATTTTCATTGAGAGATGTCATTGGCATTTTTTCTACACCGCCCATTTCTGAGTTATGTTGTCTTCTTCTGCTTCCGCTTCCGCCTGCTTGAGCAGTATTAGTCAGTCTAGATTTTATTCTATGATCTGAACCTTCTTGGGATAATCGATGACCTAAAGCTTCCGCTCTCTCTTCCGCTGCCTTTGCCTTTGTCTCAGCCGCTGCCGCTTTATCTTGTGCTTCTTGAGCTCTATATGCCAAAACTGCTTTTCTTGCCTCTTCCGCTGCTTCCTCTGCCTCTTGCTCAGCTTTCTTGGCCTCTTTTCTAGCTTGTTCTGCTGTTGCTCTTTCTTGAGAATATTTTTCTTGGATCCTCTCCTCAAGGTTGTGATTTACTTCTTGTTGTATTTTTCTCAACCGAGCGCCAGATAAATCCTTTATATATGAAAAATCAACATTTCTATCAATACCAAGCATTCTTTTTAGAATATCATTTTCTTGCTGCAATTTAGACATCTCTTGATTAACTCGTTGTATCAAATTCCGTCTTGGGTATTCTCCAAAGTATTCATCATCGCTTCCAAAGTATTCATCATCGCTTCCAAAGTATTCATCATCGCGTCCAAAGTATTCATCATCGCCCGCAAGTCCTGGTTGAACCGCTTTCGCCTGATGCTGTTGTTGTTGCAACCGCTGCTGCTGCTGCTGCTGCTGCTGTTGCGCTTGCGAATTCGGCTGTTGTCCTACCAACGGATGAGAGTGTTGTTGTTGTTGTTGTTGTTGTTGTTGTTGTTGTTGTTGTTGTTGTTGTTGTTGTTGTTGTTGTTGTTGTTGCTGCTGCTGCTTATGATTCATAAGTTCTTGTTTTGCAATATACTCAAC
>JBIKME010000231.1:0-2600 GCA_044359415.1 Rickettsiales bacterium
AACAGCCCTTTTTCCCCCCTTACATCATTTAAGCTATAAATATTACCATCAACTCCCTTAAGCTTAAAATCAGGAGCAATAATATTTTCTTCAATCCCTGGGGTCTCTAATGCAACCATTTAAATCTCAAAATACCTAAAATTTACAACCAAAATTTTATATTTTCAGAAACTCTACTATAAATCAAGTTTAATAGATTACCTGTATATACTATTATTATAGGAGGGTATCTTATAGCTTCAGATAAATTTTTTCCAATTTATGCCAAAAGATAAATCCTGTTAATGAGCATATCATATTTACTAAAAAATATATGACGGCTATAGATATTCCAATCTCGGAATTTAAGGATAATATAGATGATCCATACATAAATGTAAGCTCTCTTATCCCTACTCCTCCTATTGAAATAGGCAATACGGATAAGATACAAGAGACTAGGAATAAAATTACATAACTATTCAACTGTTCGTAATTATTTATATCAAATCCTAATCCATATAAAATAATTATAATTATAGATACATTCATAAATTGAACTGATAAAGAGTAAGGCAAGGCACCGATTGCTACTTTAACCCTTTCATTTAAAAATGTTTTTATTGATAAACAGTAAACTAGAATATTTAGTAAAATTAAAATAAATATCAGTAACTTGGTAAATTTCATCCCTAGGCTGATATTGTTTATTAAAAGTAAAAATAAAGTCAAGTTTAGCAGTACAAACAGGCCGTTTGCTCTTTCGGATAATATAACGCGTAATGATTCTAATTTAGCAAAGTTAGCTAGCTTTCCAAGTAAGTAGATTTTATATCCGTCACCACTTATTCCACCCGGAAGTATAGTATTGTAGAGCATCGTGGTTAAATACAGCGCTATAGAAAATTTGTTGCTAAGGACTAGATTTTTCGTCTTAAAGTAATATTGCATTCTATAAGCGCTTATAATCTGGGCGAAAAGTAGTATTAAACAAGATATTAAAATGTTTATAATAGGAATGTGGGTGATATGTTGAATTATTAATTTGGTATCGGCTGATAAAAATATTATGGTAAAAGCCGTTGCTATAAAGAAAAATTTACTAAAGAAAATAATATATTTTTTAGCCGGCATTAAATTTTCTTATTAAATTTTGTTATTTGATTTTGTTGTCATTACTTTTTTACCGGCTTTGTAAGTGGCTTTGATATTATAAGGTTTTTTACCTTGTGATTCATAGTAAGTTCTCATTAGAAGCTCGGATATAAAGCCGGTAGTTATTAATTGTACTCCTGTTATAAGTAATAAAATACCTACATAAAATAATGGCCTTCCGCCAATATCTTGACCATATATCTTCAGGATCAATAAATAGAATTCTATTAAACCTCCTGTAAATAGCATAAATGTTCCGACGGAACCAAATAGATGCATGGGTTTTTGACGAAATCTTGATAAGAAAATCATTAATAATAAATCACTTATTACTCTAAATGTTCGGCTCAAGCCATATTTGGATTTTCCATGTTTTCTAGCGTGATGCTTGGTTTCCATCTCTGCTATTTTAGCTCCTTCCATATGGCCTAGGATAGGAATAAAACGATGCAGTTCACCGTATAGATCGATTTGCTTTGCAATTGAAGCTCTGAAAACTTTTAAAGTGCAGCCATAGTCCTGAATATTTACTTTAGTAAAAGTTCTAATTAGTATATTGGCAATTTTACTTGGTATTTTTCTTAAAAACTTATCATCTTGTCTGTTTTTTCTAATTCCGGCGACGATATCCAGATTTTCCTTTTCTAATTTTTCCAGCATCATTGGAATATCTGTGGGATCATTTTGCAGATCGCCGTCTAATGTTGCTATAAAATCACCTTCTGCCATACAAATTCCTGCTGACATTGCAGATGTTTGGCCGAAATTACGTTGAAATTCAATCAGCCTGATATTATTGTTATTTAGCGCTTCATTATTAATAATGTCTTGAGTTCCGTCATGCGATCCGTCATCTACGAATATTACCTCGTGCTCTATGTCCTTAAGAGCTAGGTTGAGAGAGCTAATCATAGGCCTTATATTATCTTTTTCATTATAAACTGGAATTACTATAGATAAACGCATGACAAATACTAAATTTTGTTTATTTTCATCAGCATATTAACATATGTTCTTGTTATTAAAAGCATAAGTTTTAAGTTATTATGGTATGCGCGATGCAAAAATTAGATGAAAATTTATTAAAAATATTAATTTGTCCTGTGACCAGGGGGGAATTAGAGTATGATAAAGATGCAAATGAATTAATTAGCAAAAAGGCTGGGCTGGCTTTTCCGGTACGTGATGGGATACCTATTATGTTAGAAGATGAGGCGCGTAAGATTTAATCATTAAAAGCAATTCCCATGGCATGTTTGCTAAGAAAGCGCTTTAAGGTAGGAATTTTATTTACTGTACCCATTCCTATTCTTCTTAATTGTTTTATTACAAAAATATCATTGGAAAATAATCTGTTAAGAAAGTCTGTAACTATTAATAGTGATACATTGTCAAGCTTTCTTAATTTATTATACTCGTTTAACACAATATCCGAGCCTATATCCTCTCCATGATCCCTGGCTTTA
>JBIKME010000232.1:0-2597 GCA_044359415.1 Rickettsiales bacterium
CGCAAATGGATATCCCGGATCATACGAGAAAAATACTGTAATTAAAAAGCTGGAAGATATTGAATTAAAAGATGATATTATGTTATTTCATGCGGGCACAAAGTTAGATTCCGATAATAATATTATCGCCTGCGGTGGTCGAGTTCTTGGTATCACCGCAACAGGATGTAATGTAACAGAAGCTCAATCCAAAGCTTATAATGCTGTGGATAAAATAGACTGGAAAGAAGGTTTCTGCAGGCGAGATATAGGCTGGAGAGCTATAAAAAGAGAGCTTAAAAATGCCTCTTAATGGTCATTTATCTTTTTTATAATCGTAATCTGATTTATTAAGCCCTGGACTTACTAAATAGCTCTAAATAGCTGTAGTTTTAGACAATAAAGTTTGATATACACAACTTAAATACACTCTTGATCTAAAACAATTATAAATTAAAAGGTAGTAAATAATGACATTAGTGCTATCAGGTGTGCAACCAACAGGAAACTTACATCTTGGAAACTATTTGGGTGCCATAAAGAACTGGGTAACTATGCAAAAACAGCATAAATGCTTATTTTGTATCGTAGATTTACACGCTATAACAGTACCGCAAGACCCGGAGCATCTTAGAAAATCTACCATACAAACGGCAGCTACATATATTGCATGCGGTATAGATCCTATTAATTCGGCTATATTTAACCAGTCATCGGTATCAGAACATTCCGAGCTCGCTTGGTTATTATCTACTATAACTCCACTCGGATGGTTAAATCGCATGACCCAGTTCAAAGATAAGGCTGGGAAAAATAAAGATCAAAGCTGTTTAGGATTATACAGCTATCCGGTATTAATGGCTGCTGACATTCTCATTTACAAGGCAACTCACGTTCCGGTAGGAGAAGATCAAAAACAACATCTTGAACTTGCGCGAGATATCGCTGGAGCTTTTAATCGTCAGTATGATAATGAGTTTTTCCCTCTTCCAGAACCTATAATTACCGGACAAGCAACACGCGTTATGAGCTTACGTGACGGTACAAGAAAAATGAGTAAATCGGAAGAGTCTGATAATTCTCGTATTAACCTAACAGATGACAACGATACAATAATAAGAAAAATATCCAAAGCCAAATCCGACATGGAACCAGGCGTAACATACGATACTCAAAAGAGACCTGAGGCCAGCAATTTGCTTAATATTTTTGCAAGTATATCTGGTAAAAATATTAAAGATATCGAAAAAACATATATTGATTCCGGCTTTGCAGATTTTAAAAAGGACCTTGCCGAATCTCTGATAGAGCATATAAATCCTATTAGAAAAGAAATCTTAAAACTAGTTGATGATCGAGCGTATTTAGAAAAATTACTATATGATGGATCACATAAAGCACGTGGTATAGCGTCTAATAACATTAAAGAAATTAAAAAAATAATGGGTTTCTTAACAGCTTAAACTTGTATTATTGTATCATATATATTATGAAGGCAGCTTTATAAACTTGCAAATGATAGATTTTTATTTAAATGCATATGGATAAGCAGTTAACAATAACGGATGAAAAAGCAATAGATCCAAGCTTGGATCTTGAAACCGAGATAGAAAAGTTGCGCAAAGAGCTGAATGCAGTTATTCTTTCTCATTACTATCAAGATTCAGAGATACAAAATATTGCTGATTTTGTAGGCGATTCTTTAGATTTATCAAGAAAAGCTGCAGCAACCGATGCAGATTATATAATTTTCTGCGGCGTAACATTCATGGCTGATGTAGCAAAAATTTTAAATCCTACTAAAACAGTTTTAGTTCCTGACATGAAAGCCGGATGTTCTTTAGAATTTTCCTGCAAGCCGGAGGCGTTTAAGGCTTTTGTGGAAAAACACCCTGATCATATGGTTCTTACTTATATCAACTCTTCTGCTGAAGTTAAGGCCCTATCTGATATAATAGTCACATCTTCTAATGCTGAGGCTATAATTAATCAGATACCTTATGATCAACCGATTATTTTTGCACCCGATAAATATCTTGGTGATTACCTAAATAAAAAAACAGGTAGAAATATGCTGCTATGGAATGGTACATGCGTAGTGCATGAACAATTTTCAGAGAAGGCCTTAGTTCAACTTAAAACAAAGTATAATAAAGCACATATTATCGCTCATCCCGAATGTCCTGAAGTGTTACTCAATCACGCAACTCATATAGGCTCAACCTCTTCTTTGATTAACTTTGCCAATAAAAACAATGGTGACGAATTCATTGTACTGACCGAACCTGGTATTATCCATCAAATGAAAAAACTATCTCCGGATAGTAAATTTTATGATGTGCCAGGAACAAAAGACGGAGCTTGTGATAGCTGTAATCAATGTCCTTACATGCGCTTAAATTCTCTTGAGAAACTTTATATGTGTATGGTAAATAAATCTCCTCACATAAATATAGATGATGACTTACGTATTAGGGCTAAAAAGCCACTTGATAAGATGTTGCAAATGTCTACTAAAATACAACCTTAGAGCTCGTTTAGTATCTATTTAATGATATGACTATTATTTTTAACAAGTAGTTGGAAGTCATTATGCATGATTATCCAAGCGACATAAG
>JBIKME010000234.1:0-2594 GCA_044359415.1 Rickettsiales bacterium
AATGCTATCGGTTACTTATTACCTGCAATTTTTTTTTGTTTATTATATATAAATAGAACAATTTTTTCAAAAACTTCAGAAACAGGCATATTAGTTGTATCAATATGTATTGCATCCTCAGCCTTAACTAATGGAGCAACAGTTCTACCGCTATCACGCTCATCACGCCTTTGCAAATCCTCAAGCACAGACTGGTATATAATATTAATTCCCTTATTTTGCAACTGTTTAAATCTTCTTTCTGCACGATCCTCTATATCTGCGGTAATATAAAACTTTAAATCAGCATCCGGACATATGATTGTTCCGATATCTCTGCCGTCTAGAACTGCACCTCCAGGCCTTTGCGAAAACTCTCTCTGATATTCATATAATATTTCTCTAACCTCTTTAATTACGGCAACAATTGACGCTGCCCTGCCTACTCCCTCATCATATAAATGAGGGTTCTTCATATCCTCTTCATTTAACTCTTTGGCCATTTGAATTGCAATTTTCTTATCGTAAGGATCACCTCCGGCACTGGTTATTTTATAACCTAAAGCGCGATAAATACTTCCGGTATCTAAATAACCTAAATTAAAATATTCAGCTAATTTTTTCGCTAAAGTACCCTTGCCCGATGCGGCAGGTCCGTCTATTGCTATAATCATATACCGTAAATCCGTAATCTTAAGTTTATCAATTTTATATATTACAGCTTTTATAAAAAAAACAGCCAAGTTAGTTTAGCTAACTTATTAAAATCTTTTTTTATTATCTGGTTCACAAATATGCGTATTTATTACACAAAAAATTATTCCCTAAAAACGTAAAAAGCACATTTATATTACCTTATCAGTATTAATAAAAGCAAGATCAAAAATATAAAATCCAAATTGAACTTATATTAACTATCTGTATGGTATATTAATTTGAATCTTAGAGGGTTATTGTATAATTGATTTACTTGGAAATTCTTTTTATATTAATTTTAATTTTATTTAACGGTGTATTTGCAATGGCGGAACTTGCAATTGTTTCCGCAAAAAAGGTTCATTTAAAAAGACTGGCTGACAAGGGAAACAGGGCTGCTCGTATTGCTTTGGATTTTTCTTATGATACAGGTCGTTTTCTTCCTACCGTACAAATAGGAATTACGCTAATAGGGGTATTATCAGGTGCTTTTAGCGGGGCTACACTTAGTCTTCCTCTTGCGCAATATCTGGAGGGCCAGAATTTTACAACAGACACTGCTGAATTTATCTCAGTTACACTAATAGTAATAACAATAACATACTTAACTTTGATTATCGGAGAATTAGTGCCAAAAGAAATTGCTCTTCGCAATCCGGAAGGTATTGCATTATTTATATCACCTATAATTTATCTTCTATCACGAATAACATCACCAATAGTATCATCACTAGATTTATCCTGTCGCGTGGTCTTAAAATTTATTCACGCAGGTGATAAGCCTCAGACAACCGTTACTGAAGAAGAAGTGCGCTCAATGATTGCTGAAGGCACAGAATATGGACTCTTTCATGAGACTGAGAGAGATATGATCTCCGGAATTATGTTGTTAGCTGATAAACCAATACGAGCATTTGCGCTTCCACGTACAGATGTCATTTCAATTGACCAAAATGCTTCTGCTGATGAAATTATTAAGATTCTTTCTGACACCCCTTATTCACGTTATCCGGTTTATTCAGGACCTCACCGCGATATAGTTGGAATCCTGCAAGCTAAGGATATACTTAATCACGTTCTTTCGGGTAAGAATCTTGAAATAGAAGCTTTACTCGTAGATGTTCCAACATTTCCCGAAGTCACCTCTACGATGAAAATAATTGAGTATTTGCGTGCCGCACCAATTCATATGGCAATTATTGTCGACGAACATGGATCATTTGTAGGTATTGTTACCCTAACTGATTTAGTTGAGGTTATTACGGGAGAATTATATGAGTACGGTAACAATTGCGCCGAAATAGCAAGGCGCGAAGATGGTACATGGTCTATTGATGCTGGTATATTGCTTGAAATAGCCTTTGAGAAAGTAGGTATTACATCCATCCCTAAAAATACAAGCTACCATACTTTAGCGGGTTTTATGCTTGATAGATTCGGTTACATACCAGAGATTGGCAACAAATTTATTTATAAAGGATTCTCATTTGAGGTACTTGATATTGATAATAATCGTATAAATAAAGTATTGGTAACTAAAACTAAAAAGGTTAAACTTAAAAAGTTAGCAGCTTGAAATTACCTACTAAACTATTATTTTAGTTTTATAAAATAATAGTAGAGCAATTATTACTATATTGATATTTTAGCGCCAATAGAATTCATTAGATTAACAAAATCAGGAAAACTTGTATTGATCATTGTTATATCATCTACTTTTATCGCATCCTTAGAAACCATACCCAATATTAAAAAAGACATAGCAATTCTATGATCCATGTTGGTTTGAACATCTGCACCGCCTGAAACTTTGCCACCGGTTATTTTCAACCAATCATCACCGACAATAGCTTCAACTCCACATAATTTAAGACCATTATAAACAGCTTGCAGGCGATCACTTTCTTTCACTCGTAATT
>JBIKME010000235.1:0-2585 GCA_044359415.1 Rickettsiales bacterium
TAGAACAAAGCATATATAAAACACATAGTCAGGCCAGTGGGCATGAATATTTTTGTTTGTAAAAAAAATCCATAATGCTATTCCTAATCCTAAGGATATAAATATACAGTCTATCAGTAGCCGTGGACTGCAATGAATTTTGCTATTGGTGCTTAAAGCAGGTTTGAGAAAAAAAGCAACTCGTGTACAAAAAATTATCAATAATAATCCATTTAATATAAACAGCCAGGGATGGATATATTGCTGTAAGGAACCAAACAAAGCCCAAGTCTGATCATATCGTTGTTGGTATGTTAGAGTTAATATTACTACAAAATGTAATAATATTTGCAAGGAAAAAACATACTTACAAAAGTTGATTATGTGTCTCGTTATATTTACGTAGTTTGAATTCATACCTAAACCTAAGTAGCATAAGAAGTATCGAAACAATATATATGAAAACTAATATAAAGGACAACTGATATAAAGTTTAGTCAGTCAAATTAAAAAAATGATTACTGTTTTGCTTTGTTATCGTAGGCCGTTCTTTACAAACGATAGTAGAGTGCTTATATATGTTGATGTTATTATAATTACAAAGGCAATATTATGGTATTTAACTTACTAGCAAAGAAAATTTTCGGTACGGTAAATGATCGTCACTTAAAAACCGCCCAGATAATAGTAAATAAAATAAATGAATTTGAAAAAGATATTAAGATTCTGACTGATGAGCAGTTAAAGAACAAGACTCTTGAATTTAAGGCGCGACTTGATAAAGAAAGCTTGGACGATATTTTGCCAGAGGCATTTGCGGTAGTACGTGAGGCAAGCGGACGTGTTCTGTCAATGCGTCATTTTGACGTGCAGCTTATAGGCGGCTTTTTCTTACATAAAGGTATGATTGCTGAAATGAAAACAGGTGAAGGTAAAACTTTAGCAGCTACCTTGCCGGTTTACCTAAATGCTATAGAAGGAAAAGGTGTACATGTTGTTACGGTCAATGATTACTTAGCTAAGCGTGATACACAGTGGATGGGTGATATATATCGCTTCTTGGGTCTTACCGTATCTTGCGTTACCAATGATTTAAATGATCAGCAAAGAAAAGATGCATATAGTGCCGATATTACATATGGAACAAATAATGAATTCGGATTTGATTATCTGCGTGATAATATGAAATTCGCGCGTGATGAAATGTGTCAGCGTGGTTTTAACTTCGCAATTGTCGATGAGGTAGATTCGATTCTAATCGATGAAGCACGTACTCCGCTCATTATCTCAGGTCCAACTGAAGATAATTCTGAGCTGTATGTTAAAATTAACGCTATAATAGAAAGGCTTGTAAAAGCAAAAGTCAAATTTGTCTTGTCTAAGGATAAACCATCTGGTGTGGCCGGCAAAATAGCTGATGATACTAATCAAGATTCGGATGCTTACTTTGAAATTGATGAAAAAGCCCGTTCTGTTGTTATGACCGATAAAGGTACTGAAGAAATAGAACAAATTCTAAAAAAAGAAGGCCTTCTTGAAACAGATGAAAATCTTTATGATTTAACAGCAATATCATTAGTACATCACGTTAATCAGGCTTTAAGAGCGCATTTTTTGTTTACTAAAGATACCGATTATATAGTAAACGAAGGTAAGGTCATAATAATAGATGAGTTTACCGGACGGATGATGAAAGGCCGTCGTTTTTCTGACGGCATGCATCAGGCTCTTGAAGCTAAAGAAAACGTGGCAGTACAAAATGAAAATCAAACCCTAGCATCTGTTACATTTCAAAATTATTTCAGATTATATAAAAAGTTAGCCGGTATGACCGGTACCGCTATGACTGAGGCGGACGAGTTTTCTGATATATATAAGTTAGAAGTTGTATCTATCCCGCCTAATTTAAAAGTTTCTCGTATCGATTATGATGATGATATATATCGTACTACACAGGAAAAATACGATGCGATTGTGCAGGTAATTAGCGAATGTTATGAGCGCAAACAACCTGTTCTGGTCGGCACTATCAGTATTGAGCAGTCAGAGATAGTATCTAAATTACTAAAAAATAAAAAAATAAAACATAATGTCCTAAACGCTAAGCAGCATGAAAGAGAAGCCTATGTTATAGCTCAGGCCGGTAGATTGGGGGCTATAACAATTGCGACTAATATGGCAGGTAGAGGAACGGATATTAAGCTTGGCGGAAATCTCGAGATGTTGATCGAGGAAACCAAAAAAGAAGGTAAAGCAGTATCGGAAGCTGCAATTCTAAAACAAATTTCAGATGAGAAGAAAAAAGTTATAGAAGTCGGAGGTTTGTATGTACTTGGAACTGAAAGACATGAAAGTAGACGTATAGATAACCAGCTAAGAGGTCGCGCAGGGCGTCAAGGTGACCCGGGGGCATCAAAGTTTTTTCTATCATTAGAAGATGACCTGATGCGTATTTTTGGTTCTGATAAAATAAGCGGCATGTTATCAAGGCTGGGTCTGAAAGACGGTGAGTCTATAACACACCCTTGGATCAGTCGTTCAATTGAAAAAGCGCAGCAAAAAGTCGAAGGTCATAACTTTGAAATGCGTAAAAATCTTCTTAAATT
>JBIKME010000236.1:0-2584 GCA_044359415.1 Rickettsiales bacterium
CAGCTAAACATGGCGTTTATAATGTGCATTATTATATCTAATTTTAATCAGTAAAAATTAGATATGGATTATATCTATTTATTTTTATATTTCATAGTCTTTAATGTAAAATAATTTCATGGTCGACTTTAAAGAAGCTTGCCGGCTTTATTATTTCACAAGATGCTATTGTCACAGAATATAATCTGCCCTCCAACTCTCTTTCCCAAAATGAAAGAAAATTTCTAAGTTCTGGAAAGTCCGGGGCGTTATCATATTCCTGCCAAGTGTAGCTTTGTAGTAGTGAAGGATGATCCGGTAAGCGGTATAAGATATTTGCCGTAGTTAATCTGTAATTATTCAACATCAGCTCTAATTGTCCCATAGTGCCTCCTTGTTACTAACTTTTTTTACAATTATAGCATAAAAATGAACGTTTGTTTATAAAAAAAACATTTATTCTGTTTTTATGAGTAAAAACTCTAAGTTAAAATAAGTCGCAGGGAAAAATAAAAAAAAGGAACAATGCCACTTCCTGTAAAAAGGGCCACCTCAGAAACCACCTCAGAAAATTGTGTGGATGAAATGAAAAAACACTCGATTCAGTTGTCACTCAGAAAATTTGATGAGCTGCTGCCTGGTGTTTAAGAATGTTGATTTTAATGGTTGTTTGTGTATCCTGCGATTATTAAAATTAAATTAAGGTAGTAAAATGATTCCTCGATACTCACGTCCAGAGATGGTTGCTATATGGAAGCCTGAAAATAAATTCAAGATATGGTTTGAGATTGAGGCTCATGCGTGTGATGCGCAGGCTGAATTGGGTGTTATACCAAAAGAGGATGCAAAAAACATATGGGATATGGCGCCTAAAGAGTGGACTGAAAAAGATACTGCGGCAATAGATGAGATAGAGGCCGTAACAAAACATGACGTAATTGCTTTTTTAACGCATTTGGCGAGCTATATTGGAAAAAGCAGTCGTTTTGTTCACCAAGGTATGACTAGTTCTGATGTATTGGACACATGTTTGTCGGTTCAGCTATCACAGGCTGCAGATATCCTTATAGACGAGGTGGATAAATTATTAGCCGTACTTAAAAAACGAGCTTATGAGACTAAAGATATGGTTTGCATGGGCAGGAGTCATGGAATACATGCTGAACCGGTTACGATGGGTCTTAAATTCGCCAGATTTTATAAAGAGATGCAAAGAAATAAAAAACGCCTTATTGCGGCTAGATCTGATATTGCGACATGTGCAATATCAGGAGCCGTTGGAACATTTGCGCATTTGCAGCCTTTTGTCCAGGATTATGTAGCTGAAAAATTAGGTTTAGAATCCGAGCCTATTTCATCACAGGTTATACCAAGAGATCGTCACGCTATGTTTTTTGCCACATTAGGCGTTATTGCAGGATCGATTGAAAATATAGCTATTGAAATACGTCATTTGCAAAGAACTGAAGTTTTGGAAGTGGAGGAGTTTTTTTCTAAAGGTCAAAAGGGTAGCTCTGCGATGCCACATAAGAGAAATCCTGTTTTGACTGAAAATCTAACCGGACTTGCTCGTCTTGTCAGAGGGTATGTTGTTCCTGCTCTTGAAAATGTTGCTCTGTGGCATGAAAGAGATATTTCTCATTCGTCTGTTGAGCGTACAATAGCTCCTGATGCTACGGTTATTCTTGATTTTGCCATTGCGCGCCTTACTAATGTTATTGAGAATTTGATCGTATATCCTGAAAATATGATAAAAAATCTTAATAAATTAGGCGGATTAGTATTTTCTCAAAGAGTACTGCTTGCTCTAACTCAAGAGGGTGTCAGTAGAGAGGATTCTTATAAATTAGTTCAGCGTAATGCTATGAAAGTTTGGGAAGAAGGTAAAGATTTTTTAAACGAGTTAAAGGCTGACAATGATGTGGTTTCCAAGATATCTGCCAAAAAACTTGAAGAAATGTTTGATCTGAAATTCCACACAAAAAATATTGATATTATTTTCCAAAGAGTGTTTACTAACTAGTATATTTGATCTAGACATTTTGTTTAATATGGTTTAATACCCATTTTAAGAATGTGGCGGGGTAGCTCAGGTGGTTAGAGCGGAGGAATCATAATCCTTAGGTCCGGGGTTCAAGTCCCTGTCCCGCTACCAAAATAACTAGAAATTACAGTATGTTTAGAGCAAATCTAGTAAATAAGATTGTTGTTTTCCTTTAAAAGAACCATAAGATAATAACCTCACTCTGAAAGGCTTGTAATCTGCCGCTATTAGAAAAAAACGAGATAAAACCATTTTTGGTTGTATTTTTTTAATCAATTTGCTTACCAACAAACACTCCGGATATTGTTTTTATAGAATGTATCTTACCCCTTAAAGCTAGTGGCTTTTTACCGCTGTAACCATTTATTTAAAAGGGGTTGAGCACTATTTATAAATTTGGATCTGCATGGCTGAATTATGCGCCAAGACACTGTAGAAAAGAAACCTAAATCCATTCTCCGCGCTGCACGAAATAGCAAGCCTGAGTGTTACTGTCCCCTGATATTTAGTAATAGAGAGAGTAGTATAATCATTAGGTCATGGGTTTGAGTTACTATCGAG
>JBIKME010000239.1:0-2567 GCA_044359415.1 Rickettsiales bacterium
TCTCCTAAAAGAGGTAAAAAACCCAGAAAATTCTTTTGTATCGATAATTTAATCGGTAAATTGCTAATATATTAGATATTTAAAGATGACAAATTTTAAAACATAGATTAAAAACTATCCTTTAGAAATTCAATCTATAGATAATGATGACCAACGATAATATAGTAGATGTAAATTTTCATGACGCACTTGGAGATCGCTACTTATCATATGCTTTGTCTACAATTACAGCTCGCTCTCTACCTGACGTGCGTGACGGTCTAAAGCCGGTTCATAGAAGGCTGCTTTACGCAATGCTGCAATTAAAACTAGATCCTAAAAACGGTTTCAAAAAATGCGCGCGAGTAGTCGGAGATGTTATGGGTAAATACCACCCGCACGGTGATAGTGCCATTTACGAAACCATGGTAAGGCTCGCACAGGATTTTGCGGTTCGCTATCCTATGGTTGACGGCCAAGGAAATTTCGGCTCAATTGATGGAGATAACGCAGCAGCTATGCGTTACACCGAAGCGCGCCTAACTGAGGTCGCAATGGCCTTAATGAAAGATATAACTCTAGATACAGTTGATTTTAAACCAACATATGATGGTTTAGAGCAAGAGCCAGTTGTAATGCCCGCCTGTTTTCCAAACCTGCTGGCAAATGGATCTGAAGGTATAGCAGTTGGCATGGCTACATCAATACCTCCGCATAACGCCGGAGAAATTTGTGACGCTCTTTGTTACTTAATAAAACACCCTAACGCCTCTACTGAAGCATTAGTAGAATTTATACCAGGTCCTGATTTTCCAACAGGCGGTACTTTAATTGAACCTAAAATTAATATTATAAAAGCTTATGACACAGGTCGCGGATCTTTTAGGCTTCGAGCAAAGTGGCTAAAAGAAGAACTGAGTCACGGTATGTATCAAATCGTTATAACGCAGATACCATATCAAGTGCAAAAATCTAAGTTGATAGAAAAAATCGCCGATTTAATGAAGTTCAAGAAGTTATCTCTTATAGGTAATATAAGAGATGAGTCCACAGAAGACATACGCATAGTAATAGACCCAAAATCTCGTCAGACAGATGCTGCAACCGTTATGGAATCACTCTTTAGACTAACCGAACTTGAGGTTCGCATTAGCTTGAACATGAACGTTATTAACAAACACGGATCTCCTGCCGTTCTTGGTTTAAGAGATGTTTTACAGGCATTTTTAGACCATAGATTGGAAGTGTTAATAAGATGTAGTAATTATCGTTTACTAAAGATCGATCATCGCTTAGAAATATTAGAAGGATTTCTAATTGCCTACTTAAATTTAGATGAAGTTATCGATATCATTCGTAACGAAGATGATCCTAAAGCTATAATGATGCAAAAATGGAATTTAACAGAGATACAGGTTGAAGCCATTCTCAATATGCGCCTGCGCAGCTTACGCAAATTAGAGGAAATAGAAATTCGTAGAGAGCACGATGAGCTATCTTTAGAAAAAGCAGGTCTGCAAGAGCTATTGAATAATGAATCACTCCGCTGGACAACCATAGCAAATCAAGTCAAAGATATTAAAAAACAATTTGGGCAAAATACCGTGCTTGGTAAAAGGCGCACTGACTTTGCCGACGCCCCTGCAGGACAGATAATCTCAATTGAAGCTTTTATTGAAAAAGAGCCCTTAACTATTTTATGTTCTAAAAAAGGATGGATAAAAGCTTTAAAAGGTCATATTGATGACGTATCTTCGGTTAAATATAAAGATGATGACGAACAGCATTTTATTTTAAAAGGCTATACAACAGATAAATTAATAGTTTTTGCTTCAGATGGTAAATTTTTTACCATTGGTTGTAATAATTTGTCAGGAGGCAAAACCTTCGGCGAGCCTTTAAATCTTATGGTGGATATGGAACAATCTGCTAAGGCAGTCAATATATTCATCTATGAAGAAAAGATAAAATTATTAGTAGCTTCCGATAAAGGTAAGGGATTTATTGTCACTTCCGAGGATATCATTGCTCAAACCAAGAACGGAAAACAAATATTAAATCTTCCAGAAGGTGCCCACGCGTTACTCTGCACTCCTGCAAATGGCACTCATGTAGCGGTAATAGGTAAAAACAGAAAATTGTTAGTTTTTGCAATTGACGAGTTACCTGTTATGAAAAAAGGTCAAGGTGTCACTTTGCAAAAATATAAATCCGGAAATCTGTCCGATGCAAAAATATTTAATATAGCTGAAGGTTTATCTTGGACTCTCGGCAACAGAATTAGAACTGAAGAAAATATAAAATTATGGCTGGGCAAAAGAGCTTCAGCCGGCAGACTACCTCCTGTGGGATTCCCGCGTACGAATAAATTTGATTAATAACAGCCTGGCGGCGAAGTGTAACAATCAGGTGAAAGGAAAAGCCTTAGTAGCTCTTAAAGGACATATCCTGCCCCTGCTCAACAAACATGACTTATTTTGAGGGTGAAAATGGCAAGGTAGAATGGCAGGTCATCCGATGTTTTTATCCCCTCTATTTAGGCATATATTTAGGGAGATATGTTGTCAGAACGTATTTTACCCCCTAAA
>JBIKME010000021.1:0-9732 GCA_044359415.1 Rickettsiales bacterium
ATAAGATAATCAATTGGTAACAGTAGAAGAAAAATTAAAGAAATTAAATATTAAGTTACCGGACTTTAACCTGCCGGTTGCTAATTATATTTCTTATAACCAAGTTGGTAATTTGGTTTTTGTAGCAGGACAAACATGTAAGTGGAATGGTCAGCTGCAATATGCCGGTAAAGTAGGAAAAGAATACTCTGTTGAGCAAGGACAGGAGGCGGCAAGATTATGCGGATTAAATATTTTAATGCAAATCAAAATTGCTTGTGACGGTGATTTTGAGAGAGTTAAAAAATGTGTTCGTCTTGGAGTCTTTGTCAATTCCAGTGACGACTTTTATCAGCAGGCTAAGGTTGCTAATGGTGTTTCTGATTTAATGGTTGAAGTTTTTGGCGATAAAGGAAAGCATGTTCGGACTACTGTAAGCTCAAATAGTTTACCATCAAATACAGCAGTTGAAGTAGAAGCAATATTTGAGGTTTTGTAATGAATTATAATATGTTAAAACCAGTGGTTATATCTGATGCATACAAGCGCATTAAGCCATATATTCATTATACGCCGCTTTTATATTCAAGCCATTTAAACGATTGGTTGGGGCATAATATTACTTTTAAAGCAGAGTGTTTTCAGAAGATTGGGGCCTTTAAGATAAGAGGTGCTCTAAATGCTATTTTGTCATTAAAAGAAGAAGAGAGATTGCCAAAAGAAATTGTTACTTTTAGTTCTGGTAACCATGCGCAAGCTATAGCGATGGCAGGAAAATTATTTAATATTAAAGTAACTGTTTTTATGACTGATGCAGCCTCTAAAGTAAAAAAACAGGCAACTATGGGTTATGGTGCAAATGTTATTAATGTCCGGACTAGATCTGAGGCGGAAAATGGTGCTCTCAAGTTGCATGAAAAAGGAGCTTGTTTTATTCATCCTTTCGATGATGATAAAGTAATAGCTGGGCAGGGAACGTCTTGTTTTGAAGCTTTGTCATCAGGATTAACACCTGACGCAATATTTGCCACATGTGGAGGGGGTGGTTGGCTTTCAGGAAGTTATCTTGCAAAAGAGCTGCTGCAGCCTGATGTAAAGATATTTGCTGGCGAGCCTGCTGTGGCCAATGACGCCACACGTTCTTATAATAGTGGAACAATAGTAAAATATAATGATTCTCCAAAAACTATAGCCGATGGTGCGGCAACTCTTTCTGTAAGTCCGAGGACTTTTCAGTATTTAAAAAAACTTGATGGTTTCTTTGAAGTTACTGAGCAGGATATAGCATACTGGACGCAATGGCTTGCGCATTTATTAAAAATATCGGTAGAACCTACTTCAGCTGTAGCTATGGCTGCAGCCCATCAGTGGCTTAAAACAAAAAATACAAAACAAAATATACTGGTTTTGCTATCTGGTGGTAATATATCTCCGGAAATGCAAAATATAGTCTGGCAAAATAATTATTTGGATATGATACCTAAACTGTAAGTAATTTCAATTATCTGACCTTAGGCTTACACCCTGATGTTGTGAGTTGCTAAATTTCTTTAAATGAGTTGTTATCATCTAAGATATGTATTTTTCCATCCGATATAGAAAAATACCAACCGTTAACATCAAGATTTTCTTCTATAACTGCTTGCTTTATATATGGAAATGTCATTAGGTTGTTAACAGAGGTGATAATCCCCTCTTTTTCGCAGGTACTATATTTATCAGCATTACTATGCTGACACATATCAAGAGCGCGTACCTTGGCGTCTTTTGCTATGTTTATCCATCCGGTTATAAAACTAAATTCTTGCTTTATGGTGTCATCATTTTCAACTAAAGCCTGTATGCCACCGCAACCGCTGTGCCCCATTACTATAATATGCTCTACTTTTAATTGCATGACCGCAAATTCAATCGCGGCGCTAGTTCCGTGATATGTTTTATGATCTGGTTGATAAGGAGGGACGAGATTTGCAACGTTACGAACAACAAAAATATCGCCTGGTGACGTGTTCATTATTGTAGACGGATCTACTCTTGAATCACTGCAGGAAACAACTAAAGTTTTAGGAAATTGCCCTTCAGTAGCTAATTGCTTGAAATGCTCTCGGTTAGGAACGTAATTTTCCGAATAGAATTTTTTATAACCATCGATAAGTGAGCTGATTTTAGTCATTTTTTTAATTATTAATTAAAAATCATTACAGGATACTTTATTTAGTATCTCTGGTAAGTCGCTCTCGATGTTTTCTATAAATGGTTTTAGCAACTTTGCAAGTGGCGAGTATTTTTCGTCACCTTTTTTGCGTCCATCATATATAATTCTATCCTCATATCCGGTTATCCACAAAGCCTCAGGATTTCTTTTGGCTATAACAAGATCGCTTTGCATGTCTAAGTATGGAGTTCTATGCATTTTAAAAATTATTAAACCATCACCAAGTAGTTGATGTACAAAATCTTTGACCACATCCGGTAACTCAATTCCTAGTTTTTTAAAATCAGGCCTATCTATAACTGAAACCACCTCTAGTTTTCCTGCTTCTGTCGACATAGCGAATCTGGATTTTTCAATACCAGAAAGACCCATTTGAGAGTCGCTGTGAATTTTCCAAGATTTTTCCACCGGTACGGCAAAGGCTTTATGTCCTTCAATTTCTCTGCATTGGAAAAAATAATGATTATTAATTCCGATGCGTTTTAATTGTTTTTGCAGGAGGTTTATAGCATCAGAATTGTCATTAACATTGTCAATTATTGGGGTCTGATTTTCTAATGTAATATAGTATCGGCTACGTAATTTCTTAATGGCATTTTCGGTTATTTCTATTCGTTTGAAGTTGCCTAAGCTATCCTCTATATATTTTCCATTATCATCTAATTCCAATAATTCGTCAGGATGCGTAAAATGGACCATGAAGGCAAGACCCACACGCGGGTGTAACTCGTGAAATAAATCAATCATTTCAAAGAAGTTATCATCGAAGCGTTGTGGAAAGAATGCTAACTCTTTGGTACCTATGCGTATCATTCTTATGCCTGCTTCAGCTAAGTTATGCATGTAGTCAAAGAGATTCTTATTAGACAACACCATCGGATCTCCACCTGATAGTAAAGCCTCACGAATAGGTATTATCCTATCTTTTATATCAAGCGCTGAATTTTTATTATGCACCGCAGCGTTTTTATTATGTTCTTTGATATAAGAGGTTATATCCTGTATTGAACCTATATCCTTTTCAGTTCTTCCGACCAAAAAGTCTGAACGATAACAATATCTGCACCATGAGCTGCAAGCGCGAACTACGTATAATAATACCAGTTCATATTTATGAAGAAGGCCTGGTACAGGGCTGTATTTAAGCTGGTTTGAAGGATCGCTCTCGCCGGATAAATCTTTGGTTTCTTCTGGTCTGGCTTTAATTAAGTTTCTTATAGCTGTACTGCGTGAGGCCAGATTCATATAATAATCTGTTGCTCGCGGAGGGAGCCTATCTTCTACTTTAGCATCTTCTAAAGCTTTTATCTCGCTTTCCGAATAAAAGTTATTCTTAGAGCTTTGATACAAACCGTGTGAGATATATCTATTAAAGTGACTTTCTTTAATAGTTCCATATATATTTGACAAACTGCTTCTTATTTCTCTTTTTTTCTTAGGGCGAGTAGTTGCGATTCGTTTTTTGCTGCTTACCATAAATTGCACCTTAATAATGATGTAAAACCAATATCGAGTAGATAAATTTTACGCAAGAAGCTTATATACTTGCTCTAAATTGCTTGTGCAAGAATATGTTGTTGTGCAATGCACAATAATAGGGTGGTGTATTTACATTAAAATAAATAAAAATCTGGTAGTGGATAAGTTGTTATGATAAGTAAATATAATATTTTTTATATGCCATATTATGGGAGTGCTAAAATGCAATGGATTGATACACATGTTCATTTATTTTCAAAAAATGACAGTGACAATAGCGAAATACCATTATTGTACGGGCGACAAGAACTAAATACTCAAAAAGTCTATTTTGATGTGTTAGGCAAAAAAAGGCCGGAAGCAGTTGTTGTTGTCGATTTTAGTAAAGCAAAAAGTTCCGAACATGTGATTAATAGTCTGGATGAATTAAAAGCTAATAATATCAAAGCAGCCGGTGTAATAAAAGCTGATCCGGAAGATGATAGAACGGCCATCTGGATGGACCGTGAAGATGTAAAGGCGGTTAGAATCTATACAAGAGATTCCGAGCCTGATTTAAGTGGAGATAAATGGAGAAAAATTTTTACTAAAGTAAAAGAAAATTCTCAACATATCCTGGTTTTTGGAAGTGGTAAAAACTTAATCTCTCTTGTGAAGCAGATACCCGATGATATCACTATTTTAGTTGATCATTTGGGATTGCCGCAGGTTTCTGCACAAGGTAAGGATCTTGATTTTGCCGCTTTATTAAAGATTGCCGCAAATAGAAAAAATATTTACTTCAAAGGTCCAGGATATAGAACCAGTATGGATATACAGAAGGTAAAACCTATAATTAAAGAAATCGTAAAAGCTGTGGGTATAGACAGGTTGATATTAGGAGCCAGTGACGGACCTTTTGCCGGACCTGTTTTGGAGGAATCCTCTAAATATGAGGGTAAAAAATTTGCTGAGGTAATGGATTATGAAAAGGTGATTGCGTTTACGGCAGAATTAGCGGATTATATATCTACTGATAAACGGGATCGTGAAAAGCTTTTATTTGAAAATGCTAAGGAGGTGTATGGATTTTAATATAGTTGCAGATAAAATAAAATCCCCATTAAAATTTATCTTTATCGTTATATTGCTTTTAGCTAGCCTTGCCGTTGGTTTTTTTATGGCCGTGACCTTGGTATTAATTGTAACGATTGCGGTTCCTATCGTTAGGTACCTGGAAAGAAAACGATCAAATAAATATTCAGCTTCCACAAAGAAAAATTATAGTTATGACTATATTGATGCCGAATATGAAATTATTCATAATGATAAAAATACTAAGGATGTTTAACAGGATAGAATGCTAATTTTATTATCTCCTTCTAAAACTATGGATTTTTCTAAAGTGGAATTTTCTAAATATACACTTCCTCAGTTATTGGAGCAAGCAGTTGCATTAATAGATAATTTACGTAAATTATCTAAAGATGAGATAAGTAAATTAATGAAGCTAAGTCATAATCTTACAGATCTTAATTATGAAAGATACCGGCATTTTTCAATTCCTTTTAATATAGATAATGCCAAGCAGGCCGGGTTTGCCTTTCAGGGTGATGTATATGACGGTCTGGAATTTGATAAATTTTCAAGCCAAGATATTGAATATGCGCAGTATCATCTTCGGATATTATCCGGTCTGTATGGAATATTAAAACCTTTGGATCTGATACAAGCCTACCGCTTGGAGATGGGTACCTCTCTAAAAAATGCAAACGGTAAAAATTTATATGAGTTCTGGGGTGATAAAGTTACAGATATTTTAAATGGACAAGAGCAGGAATTAATAGTTAATTTAGCTTCTAATGAATATTTTAAGGCTGTTAAAAAAAATAAACTAAAAGCAAAATTGATAACACCGATATTTAAAGAATATAAAAACAATGAATATAAAGTAATAATGCTTTTTGCTAAGCGAGCACGCGGTTTAATGGCAAAATATTTGATTAAAAATAAAATAGATAGTATAGATGATATTAAAAAATTTAATTTAGACAACTATAGATATAATCACAATTTATCCGTTGATTCTAATTTTGGTGAGAATAATATTGTTTTTGTTAGATAGCGTTTTATAGTATAGTTCGTTTTATGGTAAGATATTTTATATGGAAGTGATTTAAGATAATGATTAGAGCATACAGACATACAGATATGGAAGATGTTTTAAATATATGGTATGAAGTGGCTCGCTCATCTTATAGATTTCTACCGGTAGAAACGATAGATTTAATAAAGCAAGATATAAAAGAAAAATATATACACCGGGCCGATACTTGGGTTGCCGTTTATGATGACTGTATTGTAGGTTTTATATCTTTAATCGAAAATATAGTTGGTGGTTTGTTTGTATTACCGTCATATCAGAATATGAGTATAGGAAAAGAATTGGTAAGTTATGTTAAGAATAAAAATGGTAGTATCTCTTTGGATATATTAAAAGAAAATTCTAAGGTTTTAAAGTTTTATGAAAAATGTGGTTTTGTTCCAACAAAAGAAGGAATTTGTCCGATTACAAGTCTGAAGACTATTACTGTAGAATTGGTTTAACATAATATTAGTTTAGTAATTTATAGGTGTTTTATGACGGATTTTGGAGGTTTGATTTCAGGTTTTAGAGTATTTAAAGCCACCACTTTTCCTGAGCAGCGGGATATTGCCGGTCATTTGATAAGGCAAGGCGTAAAACCGACCACTTTAATTATAACATGTTCTGACCTTAGAATTTCTCCCGAGTCTATTTTCAGTAGCCGTCCAGGCGATCTTTTTACATTAAGAAATATTGCAGGATTAGTCCCTCAATATGGTGTAACAAACGCCAGCAGTATGATATCAGCTATCGAGTATGCTGTCATGGCATTGAATGTTGAGTCTATAGTGGTTTTAGGTCACGCTAAATGTGATAGTATTAAGCTCTTAATGGGTAGTGATGATGTAAGCGAATCTGTAGTAAATGTAAGAAAGTCTAAAAATATTCAGGATTGGCTTGCTATAGCAGATGCTGCAAAAGAAGCTGTTAATAAACAAATGGCTAATCAAGATATTTTAGAAAGAGAAGGTGCTTGTGAAAAAGAGTCTATACTGGTCTCTATTAAAAACTTACTTACCTTTCCATTTGTATTACAGAAAATAGAAGATGGAACTCTTAAAATATACGGTTGGCATTTTAATATTGAAAGCGGGCAGTTACAGGGTTTTAATCCGGTAACAAAATTTTTTGATCCTATAGGGTGACGAATGATAGCTCCGGATACTTTACCAATATTGCCGATAAAAGGCTCGCTATTATTGCCTGCAGGCCAAATCAGTCAAAAGATTTTTGAGACAAGATACTTAAATATGATTCAAGATGCCCTGGCTTCGCAGGATCGTCTTATAGGAGTGTGTATTGTAGAAGGCTTTAATAACAAAAAAGATAATTTGTTTAAGGTTGGATGTACCGGTAAAATTACTACATTTAAGGAGCTGGTGGACGGTAGTTTTTTGATTATTCTTACCGGATATTGTCGTTTTAAGCTAGGATCTGAAGTGTCAACTATGCGCCAATATAGGCGCTTTAAAATTGATATATGCGGTTTTGAAGATGATATTATTGTTGATCCTAATTCTGATATTAATAGAGAAGAGTTGATTGACCTGATAATAAAATATTCTTACACTCACTCTATAGTTACGGACCGGAGCTTATTAAATAACATCCCTAATTTTAACTTAGTTACATTCTTTGCGATGCACTTACCTTTTAGTGATAAACAAAGGCAACTACTTCTTGAAGCTAAGAAGGTAGAGGATAGAGCTGTCTTGATGTGTAATATTATAAAAGCATCTCTTTAAGCAATTTTTGCCATTTTTTTGTACTTATCGCTAGATAGAGTTTTTGTTCTAATTATATTATCAATAGATATTTTACCCGGACCTTGAAATAGCAGTACCGATAATAAGATCATCCAATAGATGTGAGCTATGTCATGTTGATAAGCAAAATTGATATAGATAGTCATTATTATTAATATAAAAGATGCTACTCTGGTTCCAAAGCCAAAGACAAGTAAGATAGGGCATAAAATTTCAAAGCTTGTGCCTAAAAACGCCGCCACCTCAGGAGGAAAGCCAGGTAATGGATGTTCATGTGTAAATAAATATATGGTACTTTGCCAGTTTCCTTTGCCAATCCACAAAAAATCTTTTGGTAATTTTAGTAATCCTGATTGCCAAAAAATATTAGCTACCCATAACCGAATGGTTAAATTTACCAAAGGTGATAAATAATTTAAAACCAATAGCTCTAACTCAGATATTCTAAAAATAAATGAAAACATTTTATTACATAAGTGATTATTAGGTTTGTCATTCATTTTAATTGCTTATTCTTAAGTTGGTTATGTTAGAATTAGGGTAATAGTTTTTAAATAAAAAGCAATATTATATTAACCCAAAATCCGATATAGAAACATTTTTACGAAATTATATCATTTTGCAGTTATATTTTGTATTTATATCTGGTAGATTTTTTTAAAGATTCTGCATAATCGTAAAAGATATTTAATAATATCTTAGACAATATACTATTTATTTATACTATTTATTTTTTTCTTTTATGGCCAGATAACATCCGCTACAAAAAATCATAATTGCTCCTGTTGCCGTTCGAGTGTCTATGACTTCACCGAAAAAAACATACGCAAAAATACTAACAAAAATTAGCCTTGAAAAATCAAAAGGTAATACAGTTCCCATGTCAGTTTTTGAATATGCTAAAGTCATTAAAATCTGAGCCTGGTTTGATAGCCATCCAAGTAGAAGAAGTAATAATAATTGCTCCAAATTAGGGGTCTTCCAAAATAGTATAGCAAAAGGAAAAGAAAAAGGTATGGCAGCGGTTGTCATTAAAATTACAATAGTTTTTGGATTATCGGTAGATGTTAACTTTTTTATCAGTATATTAGATACAGACCAGCAGCATGTTGTCAGCAATACTAGTAGTGAATAAATATTGAACTCATTTGTACCTGGGAGCAAAATGACTAAAATACCAATAAAACCTGCTATTAAAGCAATCCATTTATGAGCTTGCGGTTTTTCTCCGAGGAATATAACTGCAAAAATAACGGTAATTAAAGGAACGGTAAAAGTAAGTGCTGTAACCTGCGTAATTGGCATTATGGATATTGCATAATAGATTGAAGATATGCCTACTAAGCCGGTAACTACTCTAATTGCGTACAGACGCCATCTGTTTGTTCTGATTTTATTAAATCCGTAGCTATAAGCCCATGGTATTACGCAAATGGCTGAAAATACATTTCTAAAAAATACAATTATAAAAGGATGAATTTCGCTTGTTAAGTGACGACATACTGCAGTCATTGCGGCAAAATAAAAGCATGAGCATATCATTAAGAATATTCCCTGCATTTGTGGATTGTGCGATCTTCCGTAATTAACTAACATGAGTTTTATATAAATAGCTGTAATATATGGTTTAAATCGCAGGACATACTTTTGATAATGACGCTGTCATCGTAGCTAGCCTTGCAGATGCCATTGCATTTGTTATAAATTTATTATTTCTTTTACTGTTTTGACGATGTTGCTTGATGTAAGACCCGCTTCCTCCAGTTGTTTTTCAACCGATGCATGTTCAAAATATCTATCTGGCATAAATAAATTTTTAACAATAACTTTATCTGATAAGTTATTGTTATTTAAAAGTAAAGATATGCCACTTGCGACGCCACCTGAGCTTCCTTCTTCAATTGTTATTATAGCTTTATGACTTTTTGCGATATCGATAATTAAATTTTTATCAAGTGGTTTTGCAAATCTTAAATCAACTATCGTAACATCGATATTGTTTTTTTGTAATTCATGAGCGGCTTTTATTGATTCATTAAGTTGGGTACCAAGAGATAATATGGCAACCTGGGAGCCTTTTTTTATAATTTTGGCCTTACCGATTCTTATTGCTTTTATCTCTTTTGGAAACTTCAATCCGTATCCTTCTCCCCTGGGATAGCGTATAG
>JBIKME010000240.1:0-2555 GCA_044359415.1 Rickettsiales bacterium
TTTTTATTTTTAATTATCGGCCGTTAAATACGACATTCTTAGAATTTTGCTTATATAAACATCGTTTTATAAATTAGTTGGCATACCATTTACATCAAAATCTATACACTCAAAACTTCCCGCATTGCCGGGATACCCTAACTGGTTAGAAATGATCCTGGTATCACCTATCATTTGATCATCGCATTCATGGGTGTGACCATAAATCCAGAGATTAGGCTGGTATTTTTCTATTATCTTTTCCATATCCAAAGAATTGAATGCTGGTCTTAGTGGGCTATTATTGTATTTGGTATTGCGATTTAGTGTAGGCGCGTTGTGGGTGATAACAACCCGCGCTCCTTGCAAATCCTTCTCAAACCAGGAAATCAGCTTTTGAACAAAATCATTATGAAATGCTACCACATCTTCTGGCTTTAAACGCCTATTGTCAGGATGCATAATTATACGGTAATCATTCATTTGCTGTTTCGCTATAAGCATTGCATGAATATCTGAATTATCAAAATCAGTCCACATAGTGCCGCCGAAAAAATGAACCCCATCAATGCTTATTTCTTCATCTAACAGGAAAGTAACGTTTGGATAGCTTTCTGCAAGCCACTCCTTAAACCTTTCGTTACCGTGAGGCATCAGTTTGTTGGTATAGTATTCATGGTTACCAGCCACATATAGCACTGGTTTTTTCCAATTCTTTAGGAAATTTCCTAGCGGCGCAAAATCTTTAAAAGTAATAACGTCACCAGCCAAGACCATAAGGTCAGCATCGCTATCTTGCGGAAGCTGTAGTTTAGTGCCAAATTCCAGGTGCAGGTCGCTGTAGGTAATGATTTTCATATTTTATTCAGTTTTTTCTCCAATTGCCCTAATTCTTGTACTATCTCTTCAAAGCTAGGGAAATTACCGAAAAACATTCCACTTTCTTGCATATCGGCAAAATCTTTTTGTAAATGTGTGAGATATTTTAGTGGGGGAGCAAGTTTAATTTCATGTTTTAGTAAGTTATCATAAGCTTTGTATGTTGAAAAATCATTAGAATCAGTACAGTTAAGCTTTGTGTTCTTTACTACAGCCTCAAGTAAATCTTTTTGCCTGAGAGCCTTTGCCGCCACACCTTTCCTGGCCAGCATCACAGTGTCATAATAATGGCGTGCAATTGCCTGCTTTAAAGGCTTGTCTTTTTCCCTATTATATAATTCATGCAGAATTGTTACCTTTTCCCAAAACGTACGCTCTGCTTCCAAGGTGGATGTTGTTACCTTTATACCAGCAGGGTTCTCAAAAACTTCTGGTATAAGTTCTGCGGCATACGGGATAAAACTATGAGAAGCCACCGGAAAGCTATCGCCTCTTGCGCCAAATTCAAGGCGAACAACTGGTTTTATATAGGATGGTGCAGAAAAATTACCATTGCCAAAATTTCCAGAACCAAAGAATGCACTGCCATAATTTATGCATCGCGGATAATGAAACATAATTGTAAGAGAATCATTTTCTGCAATATTTATATCCCAGATATACGCATCTTTCTTATTATCACCTAATATTTTAGAGAAATGCATTTTTAACAATGGTAGTAACTTCCCAGCAATAATATCAACACAGGCCTTATCAAGAATCTTACGAAATTCCTGTCTAGCCTTACGACTACTGATATCTTTTGGCCAGCTATTCCCATCTATCCCCAGATATTCTTTATCAATTGTAAGGTCAATATCCTCAGAAAACCGATCAATCAGGCCGTACGCCTTGGAAAGTGAGGTTCCACCCTTAAAAGTTAAATGCTGTGCAAGTTCTGGAATGGAATATAACTGTTTTAATGTCCAGCATACCCACAAATCCTTCTCAACAATTTGCGAACTCATATGGCCATGACGTGTTGCAGCCTCTTGAATCAATTGTGCACGTTCACTTGCGGGAAGAATAAGAAAAGAATCCATTAGTTTTAAGCTGCTATATTATGAATTATAGGAGTAAGCCACCCCGGAGCCTGCGCCGCCATATGTCGCAGGCTATCTTTTTGCGTGGTAGATAGCTGCTTTGCACAGGCTTGCATTACCTGATCGTCAATATGCTGTTTTCCCATATAAATCAATGCCTGTAATACCAAACTTACCTTATCTGCCTTACCATGCAAAGGTTTTATAGATGTATGCTTAAAACGTATAGTTTGTTTTCCAACAGTTTTATTGCGGGAGCGGCCACTTGTGAGGTAAACAGGCTGCGCCGGCACTTGAGTTGAAAGCCCAAGCCAGTTTGCCGCTTGTGCGCCGGATGGTTGAATACTTTCCCCCGTTTGCATTGTCACGGCACGCAAGATTCCATCCTGAGATGGAGAAAGCATACCAAGTTTTGGGTGAGTTGCCGGAAAATCGTAAACCCCCCGGCTAACCCTGCGTATAACCTGTTTTCCAACCAGTTGATGCAACACAAAATCAATATTACTGCGAGTTCCAAGATCAAGAAAATCTTTAGGCGTAAATACCCACCCACGCTTTTTAGCGCGTATCCTGCGTATAACCTTGTCTGCAATTGAGTTTTTCACGGTTTTTAAC
>JBIKME010000241.1:0-2539 GCA_044359415.1 Rickettsiales bacterium
TGACATCCATCGAATTTAACATAAACATCAGGAAGAAAATGCATTTCAATTTTAATTAATCCATCTCCTTGACATAGCTCGCATCTGCCGCCCTTTACGTTAAATGAAAAACGTCCAGGTTTGTAACCTCTGGCTTTTGCTTCAGGAAGATTTGTAAACCAATCGCGAATTGGACCGAAAGCTCCGGTGTATGTAGCAGGATTAGATCTTGGAGTTCGGCCTATAGGGGATTGATCAATTTCAATAATTTTATCAATAGTTTCCAATCCGCTTATAGAGTCATGCATTCCTGGCGTAACTTTAGTACCATTTAGTTTTTTAGTAATAGCCTTGTATAAAGTATGTATTACAAGACTTGACTTCCCGCCGCCTGATACACCTGTTACGCATGTAAATACACCAAGAGGCATTGTAACATCGATGTTTTTAAGATTATTTACTCGCGCACCTTTAATTCTAATTGATTTTTTTTCATTCCATTGACGTCTTTTCGAAGGAATCTCAATAAATCTAGTGCCCTTCAAATACTGACCGGTAATACTTTCTTTGGTATTCATAACCTCTTCAGGAGTGCCTTGGGCAATTATGTTTCCTCCGTGTACTCCAGCACCTAAGCCGACGTCAATTAGATGGTCTGCCTGGCGCATTGTATCTTCATCATGCTCAACTACGATTACGCTATTACCTAACTCTTTGAGTCCTACTAAGGTATTTAATAGTTTCTGGTTGTCGCATTGATGTAATCCTATTGAAGGTTCGTCTAACACATATAAGACACCGCTTAGGCCGGAGCCTATCTGCGAAGCCAGTCTAATACGCTGACTTTCGCCACCTGAAAGCGTACCTGACTCTCTATTTAAAGTTAAATAATCAAGCCCTACATTATATAAAAATTCCAGACGTTTATTTAATTCTTTTAATATTCTGTGAGCTATTTGATTGTGTGTTTGGCTTAGTTTATCAGGTAATTCACCAAACCATTTAACAGCATCTCTTATAGTAAAAGCAGAAGTTTGCCCGATATTCAAACCTTCTATTTTTACACATAAAGACTCGGGTTTTAATCTATAGCCATGGCATGCGTGGCACTTTGTTAAATCCTGAAATTTTTCCAGTTCATCGCGTATCCAAGAATTGTCTGTGGATTTCCATCTTTTGTTAAGGCTGTTTACCACTCCTTCAAATTCCTTGTTTACAGAATAGCTTCTTGACCCTTCATCATAATCAAACTTTATTTTTTCATCGCCTGTACCGTAAAAAATTATATTTTTAACTTCTTCGCTCAGATCTTTAAAAGGCATGTCCAAGTCAAATTTATAGTGTCTGGCAAGTCCGTGTAGCGTTTGATCAACCTGACGTGAATTAGCTTGTGACCATGGAGCTATTGCCCCTTTGCTAAGAGATATATTATCATGAGGTACGATAAGTAATGGATCGAAAAATACTTCCGTTCCCAATCCGTCACACTCAGCGCAGGCACCATAAGGACTATTAAAAGAAAACATACGAGGTTCAATTTCCTCAAGTGTAAAACCGGATACAGGGCAGGCAAATTTTTCTGAAAATACAATTCTTTCACCTTCTTTAATATCTGCTTTAGCTTCTTTAGGAACGGATACTATGTCGGCGTATAAAATTCCTCCGCATAATTTTAATGCAGTTTCAATGGAACTTGGTAATCTATTTCCTAAGTCATCTGATATTGCAATTCGGTCAACTACAACTTCCATATTATGATGTTTGTTTTTATCTATTTTAGGTAAGTTAGTTACTTCATGCATTTCTCCGTCAATCATGAATCTGGTGAAACCCTGTTTTTTTAACTCAAGAATTTCTCGGCTGTGCTCACCTTTTCTGCCACGTATAAATGGAGCGAGTAAGTATAGCTTGGTACCTTTTGGCAGTTCTAATATCCTATCAACCATTTCGGAAACGCTCTGGCTTTTTATCGGCTGCCCGGTTTCCGGGGAGTAAGGAATTCCTATTCTGGCGTATAATAATCGCATATAATCATATATTTCTGTAACGGTAGCAACTGTAGACCGAGGGTTCTTAGACACAGTTTTTTGGTCTATGGCAATAGCAGGGGATAACCCCGATATCGATTCAACATCAGGTTTATCCTGCAGCTGCAAAAACTGACGTGCATATGATGAAAGACTTTCTACATAGCGTCTTTGCCCTTCTGCGTATACGGTGTCGAAAGCCAGCGATGATTTTCCAGAGCCACTTAAGCCGGTAATTACAACTAACTTATTTCTTGGGATATCGACGCTAATATTTTTAAGATTATGTTCTTTTGCGCCGACAACCCTGATAAAATCTTCCATATATATACCGTATAATTTTAATGTGACCTAAATATATTCAGCTTGCCATTTTATAGATATACTGCCTATTTATCAAGAAATGAAATGGGTAAATTTATAGATTTAACAGCGATTTAAAAATTTTATAAATCTAATCTTGTTTTTGTTCCTCTTGTCTTGTAGTTTTATTTTTTTGTTTTAATTTTATTTAAAGAGATTAGGTATATGGT
>JBIKME010000242.1:0-2520 GCA_044359415.1 Rickettsiales bacterium
TGCGTATCGATGGCACCGGAGAGAGATTATTAACAGAAAGTTTTATGGATGAAGGTCCAACCTGGTCTCCTAATGGTCGTGTAATAATGTTTGCTAGGCAAAAACCATCTACAGCCAGTAAATCCGGGGCTTGGAGGGTGTACTCAGTTGATTTGACAGGCTATAATGAGCATATGATATCAACGCCTTTAGACGCTTCAGACCCTGCCTGGTCACCACTTTTATAAAAAAAGTAAATTGTTTGAATAGTATTTGTTGACCTATTGAAATAAAGATAGTAGATGTAACAATCAATTCGGGGAAGTGAAGATCTAATCCGATTTTAAAAAAATCTAACTATGGGGAAAATTAATGTTTGTTAAAGCTTTGGCATGTGTTTCTATATTATTTATGATTACAGCATGCGGTTCTACAGGGGGAAAAACTTCTGTAGGTCAAGAAAATGGTTCTGCTGATATAGCAGATAAATATGCACTAGAAAGTGGCGGGTTAGACGCATTCTCTGACCTTCCTAACAGTAAAGTTGGTGCTAAGGCTCATGATAGAGTGTTCTTTGATTATGATAGCGCTACTTTAAGTTCTAAAGCGCAGGTTACTTTAGATAAGCAAGTTGCTTGGTTAAAGAAAAATCCTGAAGCTAAAATTACTGTTGAAGGACATTGTGATGAGCGTGGTACTCGTGAGTACAACTTAGCTTTAGGTGATAGAAGAGCTAACGCTGTAGTTGATTACTTAGCAAGTTCAGGAATAACTACTGATAGAATTACGCCAATTTCTTATGGAAAAGAGCGTCCTGCTGTTGTAGGTTCAGGTGAAGCTGAATGGGAAGAAAACAGACGTGCTGTATCTGTTTTAAAATAGTAAGAATGTAACTATTTAAAAAAACCCGTAGTATTTATTTGCTACGGGTTTTTTTTTACACTCAATAAACAGGTTTATTTTATCGATTACCACGACTTATTCCCGGTTCTTTTTGTTCTTCTAGTGCGTTTAGCCATGTTTGTACAAAAGGAGGAGTTCCATTTTGTGTTGTCATCCACCTTGCTGCAAAATTAGGATCTTTTTTTGCCGGAAGGAGTTCTCGAACTATTCGAGCTCCTGTACCTTTTGAATATTCGTGAAAAGTCATTATTGGTATAAGGAAAGAAGCTGGTGATTCTCCATTTTGAAATTTTACACATTCATTAATGAACTTGCTAATTACTTTAGCATGATTAAAATCGTATAATTGATCATTTTGCCTAATATATATATTACATATATATTGTAATAGGCAGCTTTGATGATTCGATAGGATTTCTAAATGCGGTAAAAAAGCTGCATTTAATCCATTGTCTATATTACGCAAAGAGCCTTCAATTTGTGAGATCCAAGAGTTTAAAAGATCTAACCCAGCCTTCTCTTTTTCTAAGTCTTCTCCTGATAAGTCTTTGCACGATTTTTCCGAACTTTGCTTAACTCTATTTAGTATGTACTTTATTCTCTGCCATCTTTGTCGCAATAAATCTATTCCTGATACTGATGGTCTGTTACCAGTTCTCCTTTGCATTTCTGCAGGAGGAAGTAATGGTGCTTTGCTCATAATTTTTTCGTTTTGCTGTTATACAAATAAAAAATATTTACATATAATCGTTGATAAACCTTATCTTATTAAAATTAACTAACAACAAAAAAATAGTTTAAGTATAAGTAGATATTATAACCTTTAAGTATGAATATCTTTTAATGCAAAAAGAAAACTAATAATTGTAAAGGATATTCAATTAATGATCATGTCTAATTAAGTTAATAAAACTTAATTATTGCCGAATATAGTTTGTATTTTAAGATATAGCTTATTATATTTTGATATTATGAAAATCAATATTTTTTATTTTGATGTAGTTGTTGTCGGGGCTGGTGGCGCAGGCCTTATGGCTACCATGCACGCGGCTAAAAATAAAATGAAAGTAGCATGTGTCAGTAAGGTAGATCCAACCAGGAGTCATACAGTAGCAGCTAAGGGAGGTATTAATGCACCACTTGGGAATGTACAAAAAGATGATTGGCGTTGGCATATGTACGATACTATCCGTGGAGGAGACTGGTTGGGTGATGCAGATGCAATTGAATATATGTGTAAAAATGCCGCTTCTGCAATTTATGAATTAGAAAATATGGGGCTACCTTTTTCGCGTATGGAAAATGGAAAACTATATCAAAGAATATATGGCGGTCAGTCATCTGATTATGGAAAAGGAAATCCACCACCAAGAGCATGTGCGGTAGCTGATAGAACAGGACATGCAATATTGCATACTTTATATCAACAATCTTTAAAATATGACGCCAGATTTTTTCTAGATCATTTTGCTATAGACCTAATTATGGAATCAGGTCAGTGTCATGGGGTAGTGACCTGGGATATGGAAAAAGGCCATATTAACATTTTTAGAAGTCATGTATTAATCATGGCTACAGGAGGATATGGTCAATCTTATGCAACCAATACGTCATCTAGTATATGTACAGGTGATGGTA
>JBIKME010000243.1:0-2514 GCA_044359415.1 Rickettsiales bacterium
AGGGCTTGCTAAAGCAGCTATAGCTATAAAAATAAATGATGTACTAAGTGATTTAAAAACAGAAATTTATCAGGATTCAAATATATCAATTATAACTGCTAAGGATAAGGAAAGTCTGGAAATAATTCGTCATGATACTGCTCATATAATGGCCGAAGCGGTGCAGGAATTATATCCCGATACACAAGTGACTATAGGGCCGTCTATTGAAAATGGATTTTATTACGATTTTGCTCGTAAAACCCCTTTTTCTTTGGACGATTTAGCAAAGATTGAGCAAAAAATGCATGAAATAGTCAAAAGAGGTGAGCCTATAATAAGAAAGGTCATGCAACGTGATGAGGCTATAGAGTTTTTTACAAAAAAAGGTGAGACATATAAAGTTGAATTAATTGCGGCAATACCTCAAGGTGAAGATATCAGCTTTTATGAGCAAGGCAAGTTTATCGATTTATGCCGCGGACCACACTCACCTTCTACCGCAACACCAAAGGCTTTTAAATTGATGAAACTGGCAGGGGCTTATTGGCGCGGTGATTCAAACAACCAAATGCTGCAAAGAATATATGGTACGGCTTGGCATACAGAAAAGGATTTAACGCAATATATTCATAGGCTAGAGGAAGCTGAAAAACGCGATCATAGAAAACTCGGGCGTGAATTAGGTTTATTTCACATGCAAGAAGAGGCAGTGGGTCAGGTATTTTGGCATGAAAAAGGATGGATATTATACCGCGAATTAGAAAATTTTATTCGCCGTAAAATTAAAAATGCCGGTTATATAGAAGTAAAAACTCCTATATTAGTTGATCACTCTTTATGGGAAAAATCAGGTCATTGGGCTAAATTTAGAGAAAATATGTTTACTTCAGAGTCTGAAGATAAAATCTTAGCTATAAAACCAATGAACTGCCCGTGTCATGTACAAATATTTAATCAAGGTATAAAAAGTTATCGGGATCTTCCTCTTAGAATGGCTGAATTTGGCACATGTCACAGAAACGAGCCTTCCGGAGCATTACATGGTCTAATGAGAGTAAGGGCTATGGTGCAAGATGATGCTCATATTTTTTGTACTGAAGAACAAATATTATCTGAAACAGAAAGTTTTTGTGATCTGCTAAAGCAAGTTTATAAAGAACTTGGTTTTACCGAGGTAAATGTAAAAATAGCTACACGTCCTGAGGTTAGAGCAGGAACTGACGAGGTATGGAATAAAGCGGAAAAATCTCTAATAGATGCCGTGGAAGAGGTTGGGCTACAATATGATATGGCTCCGGGAGAAGGCGCATTTTACGGCCCTAAGCTAGAATTTCATTTAACAGATACTATAGGTAGAAGCTGGCAATGTGGTACTTTGCAAATGGATTTTGTATTACCTGAACGTCTGGATGCTAACTATATAGGAAAAGATGGTAATAAATATAGGCCTGTAATGCTACATCGTGCCATTTTAGGATCTTTAGAGAGATTCATAGGTATATTAATTGAGCATTATGCCGGAAAATTCCCGTTATGGCTTTCACCTGTACAGCTGGCGATAGTTACTGTAACAAATGACGCTGATGATTATGCGATTTCAATCAATGAAGAGTTTAAAAAGCTTGGTATACGCAGTATTATAGATATATCTAATGAGCAAATTAGCTATAAAATAAGACAGTATTCTACAAATAAAGTACCTATAATTATTACGGTAGGAAAAAAAGAGGTTGAAGACAAAACCGTATCAGTACGAAGAATTGGTTCAAAACAACAAGAAACTCTTGATTTTAAAGAACTTATTGATAAAATCAATATAGAAGCACAACCCCCTTATTGAGGAGCGTGTTATTTTTCACCAAAAAAGGAGTAATTAAATAGCTTATAAATCTTCCGATAAACTTCCAAGGGCTAATGAACTTATAGAGTCTGATGAAGTACGAGTAGTTGACGATCAAGGAGAAATGTTGGGTGTTATGCCAACAAAAGAAGCAATCGCTATCGCTAAAAGCAAAGGCCTTGATCTTGTTGAAGTTTCGCCGAATACAGAACCACCTGTTTGCAAAATCATTGATTTTGGAAAATACAAGTTTCAACAACAGCGTAAAAAAACTGACAATAAGAAAAAACAAAAAATAACGCAACTTAAAGAAATAAAAATACGCCCTACTATCGATAAGCATGACTATGACGTAAAAATGAGAAGTCTTGCTAAGTTTATTAAGTCAGGAGATAGGGTGAAAATTTCATTAAGATTCCGTGGTCGTGAGATAACTCATAATGAGTTGGGAATGGACTTGATGAAACGCATTATAGAAGATAATGCTGCTATTACCAGAGTTGAATCAGAACCTAAAATGGATGGGCGTCAGATTATGATGATCCTTGTACAAAGATAGTATTCTTTTTCGGGTATTTTAGTATTAGAATAAATTTACTACGGAAATATTCTCTGGGGATATTCTGTATTTGCTCTACAACTTTTTTTTGGGGTTATAATGTATATATACCTGCCCATTGCCGAAATTCCTG
>JBIKME010000022.1:0-9330 GCA_044359415.1 Rickettsiales bacterium
AGGTAATTTGAATGACAATCTTTGTTTAACTGATATTGAGTTCTTTCCCAGAAAGAAACTTACAGTATTTACCGATAACAAGGGTAACCAAAAATATGCGGCATATTTTGCATTAAAATATTATCCCTCTGAGACCACATCAACCATCATGGATGATTTGATGCAGCTACAGCTACCAATTTCCTTAGTCCAGTTTTTTGCTCCACAAGATAAAGAAAAAACAAAATTATATATTGAGAAACTCATAAAAAAACTATTCGGAGGGATTGCATTTGCCCGTGGTAGAATTCATGATTTAACAGATGCGGCTAATAGAATAGATAGTGAGAATTTAAATTTTCACAAACATATATTTATCTTAAGTGTTTTTGGAAATTCCGAAGCAGAACTTAATTCATCAACTCATCAAATAGAGACCACATTATCTCCAACAGGTATATCTATTATCCGGGAAAGTATAAATATGCAACCATGCTTCTTCGGTCAGTTTCCGGATAGAGTAGGTGGGTTAAAGGCCCGAGAGCGTTTAATATCTCCGGATAATTTAGCACAGTTTATAACATTTGCAGGAGCGCATGAAGGTCATACCCATAGTGCTTTTGGTAATAACCCAGTTGCGCCATTTAAAAGGCCTGACGGATCACTTTATAACTTCAATTGGCATCCTGATCCTTATTCAGACACATCAGGTCATACATTTGTATGTGGCGCACCAGGTTCTGGTAAAACTACATTAGTAATGTTTTTAATAATGATGTCCTTAGATCTTGCTGGGCAAGACAATGATACTCCACTTAAGACATTAATATTCGATAGCGGTAAAGGAGCCAAAATACCATCACTGGCATTTGATGGTATCTATAATTCAGTTGGTGAAGATGCCAATTTGAACCTAAACCCATTTTCTTTACCTGAAACATCTGAAAATAAAGCATACCTGGAAAGATTTATTGAAATGCTTGCTGGTGGCAAGATTACAGAATTAGAAAAAGGTGAAATTAGCGAAGTAGTAAGACAAAATTATCAGTTACCTGAAAATGTGAGAAGGATATGCGAAGTAAGAGAATTATTTGGACTACATTATGCAAATGAAAAGCATTCATCTCTTGCAACAAAGTTAGATAAATGGTTGCCGGATAAAGGTAGTAAAGAGAAGTCAGTTCATAGAAACGGAATGATATTTAACGGGCAATTAGATTCGCTAAATTTTGATAAACAAATTGTCAGTTTTGATATGACCCAGGCTCTAAAAGATTCCGATCTTTTAGCCCCTCTTACCAGCTATATATTTCACAAATTCAATAGCTATGTAACTCATCATCCCACTCCACATATTGTTTTTATAGATGAGTGTAAGCAATATCTTGAACATGAGATATTTGGTGAGCATTTATTAAAGTTATTGCGTGAACAACGTAAAAAGAATGGTTCTATAATAATGGCTGGTCAAGAGCCAACAATTTTAACTTCTACTAAGAATGGGCAAACTGCTCTTCAAAATATTGAAACATTTATAATATGGCCTAATGCTTCAGCAACTAAGCGTGATTATATGGATGGCCTTAATCTCAATGATAGTGAGTTTGATTTTGTTAAAAATCCAACCGGAGAACATAAGGTATTAGTGAAAAGAAAGAATGGTACATCTGTAATTATAGACGTCGATCTAAAACATTTAGGTAAATATCTAAACCTATTCCACTCTTCCGCCAAGAAGGTAAAAAAAGTGGAAAGCCTACAAAATACCAATCCTAATGATTGGATATCTGAATATTTAAAACAAGAAACAAAAGGAGCTTAGCAAATGCGTTTATTAATCTTAATAACATTAATTACAAGCTTATCAGCCTGTGCCAATCAAGAGGAGCTTAAAAAGTCACCATGTGCATGTAACGGAATTTTAGAGGAGCATAAGAATGAAGCATACTATGGATAAAGCATCATTGGCAAAAGGAGAAATTAGCCCTGCACTTACTATGAATTTACAAATGGCACTAAATGCCACCAGACAATGGCAATTAATATCAATAATATTGGGAGTATTTGCCGCATGTTTACTTATAATCATCATGATCATACTTCCTCTTAAGGAAGTTGATGTTAGATATGTGGAATTTTTATCCGGTAGAGATATTCATTATACTCTCCATCCTGCAAGGATTGGCAAGAATCAGAAGCAACTACTCATAAATAAAGCCTTACGTAATTTTGTAAATTACGCTCATACATCTGATTTGATAACTGAAAGGTCTAGATTCTTAGAAGTAAAATCCATGTCTAACTCAACTGTGTTTAACCAAATGAAAGATTGGTATAAAGAGCTAAGATCATCCCTGGGTGAAAATGGTACAAGGGATGTAAATATTATATATTCCCAGCCTATTACCGAATCTATTCATGAAGTAGAATTTGAAACCATAGATACAATATCAGACAGAGTAGTTAAGAAAACTTGGGTAGCTAAAATAGGCTACCAAGTAAAAGAAGCCAATACCATTATAACAGATGATGCAATTTACAATCCACTTGGCATTGAAGTAACTAAATATCACGTAATTGAAAGGAAGCATAGCAATGAATAAATATTTAATATCCGCGGCTATATTACTTAACTTAAACACAACCGCCAATGCAGCAAAGGTCAAAGATCTATTAGTAAATGAAGCCCCTGATCAAATAGAAGAACCATCAGCCATGTCTATTACAACCGATCAGATATATAATTATGACATGGGAGAAACAGCAGAAGTATTTGATGAAGAATATTTTGACCCTGCAGAAACAGTATTAAATAAAATATGGATTAAGGATGAGACTATACAAGTGCGGCTTAGGTTAAATATGGAAACAGTTATATCAATCCCCTCAGAAGATCGCATATCCGGCATAATATTAGGTGATCCTTTTGGATTTAAACTAACTACTATGTCAGATAATGTAGTGAGTATTACTCCAACTGCCCATGATATAGAAACAAACCTTGTAATATTGGGCGAAGATAAAAAGCTTTATACATTTCACTTGAGATCAGGTAAGAAAGTAGCTGATAATGTACCTCATTTTGCAGTTAATATCGAAACTCCTAAAAACCCAATTGCCTCTAGTGAAGTAGATGAAATATCTACAGAAATTCAAAATTGGGACGATAATTCTGCGATAAAAAAAACATCTGAACTTAAAGGCAAGGCTTTAAGGATAGAACAAGAGCGTCTTAAAAAAGAAAGTCTCATTCGTAAATTGACAGATAAAGATTATGATTTTCTTACAACATTAGAAGCCTCAAAAGTTGTAAATCCCGAATATAGGATATTTGGCAATAAAGCAATAGCTCCTAATGCAGTGTGGGATGATGGTAGATATACCTATATCAGCTTTAGAGATGGCACGCCATCACAAAGATTACCTGTACTTTACCGCACAGTAAATGGTTATGCAGTAATTGCCAATTCTCATTATAGAGATGGCTTTATCATAGCTGATGCCGTTACGGATGAGGGGTGGATGCTAATAGACGGTGAAAACATCATATGTATTGAAGCACCAAAATACACCCCTAAAGAGAAACACTCTCTTGAACAGTTAGATAACCTAGTAAATGAGGAAAATTAAATATGAAATATATATCAAGTGCGATATTGGCATTATTTATAACTATAAGTTGCAACCTGTCTTTTGCTGCTTCCCCATCATCTCTGGAACCTGATAGTTGGAGTGATGATCCTGTAAAAACCGTTGAAAAAATAGAACAAACACGTTCGTCTGGTTACGATGCTATAGTATGGGTTTTTTCCGAGATGGAAACCTTAGTGTTCCAGTTGTATAAATCATTAGGAAGAATAATAAGTCCTATCCTATATGTTGTTGTTGTGCTTGCTTTAATAGGACTCATATTAGGATATTTGTTCAATAAATTTCCTAATCTTAATATAATAGTTAGTCTTTTTATAAGCATAGCTCTCATACAACAATTATTGGGAAATACACAATTTTTCGCGCAATGGATATACCACCCATTAACTAATATAATGGTTGATTTACCTGCTTTCATAATAAAATCGATAACTTCTGATTCTGTAATTAGTCAGTCATCTAAGCCATTAGAAGATGCATTCTTACGTATGGATGTAACAATTGGAGCTGTACTTAATCTTTCTGAAAAAATTGCTGATAATAATGGTATGATGTCAGGTTCCATAACATTGATTAAGTCCTGTTTATTAATGACAGTTTATTTTGCTATACAAGTTACTTTTGTTTGTTTCTTTATCATAGCCATAGGTGTAATGCATGTATTAATAGCCATGCTTCCTTTAGCATTGCCATTTTTTGTACATCCTAAGACAAAAAAATTTACCTATAATATTTTACATCATGGTTTAACCTTTCTACTAACACCAACGGTTATGGCTGTGATTATGTCATTTACGATTGGATTCTTAAGTGGAGTAACTGAACAAGCAGAAATATTCAAAAATTCTAACTTATCTGCATTTCCAGATGATTTTTACTGGCAGGCGATGTTATACGGTATTGTAAGTATTTTTTTCTTAATCAAAGCAACAAGCGTTGCATCAATGATTATAGGTACACCTGATTCTGGTTTTGGTCAGATATTTGGTTCTCTTGTTTCTTTAAGTAGTGGTGCATTTAATTATGCGCAGCGAGGCCTATTTGATACTGCAAATAGTATGGAAGCAGGTTTTAGAGGAGGAAATAATGTACCAACAAATTTCTCAGAAAGCGTAGTATCCACTGTTGGTAAAGGAGGTAGAATTTTAACAAATTCAACTTTATCTACAACAAAAAATATACATGAGGTAATAAAGTAAAATGAAAAGTAAATTTAAAGATATAGATTTTAGAAGTAAAATTGAACCAGTAAAAAAACTTTGTAAGAAGGCGGAGAATGATACACAAAAACGCAAACAATTAGTAGCTGTTTTATTTATAATGGCTGTTGTTGTTCTTGTTGTTATTATTATCTCCACTCGTTCAAGCGAATCTGTAGTGGTTGTACAAAATGATTTTGGTACTGATATCCCTCCTAATGGATTTTTTGTCAAACCAGAGCCTGAGGGGATAAATCTTTCTACTCCTAAGGAACCATTAAATAGTGATGATTTATTTGAAAAGGTTGTACCTACAATAGATCCTGAAGAACAAAGAAAACAACAATCCATTGCTGAATTTAAGGCAAAAAGATCGCAGGTTAGCCAAATGAAGAGGGCTTTTATTAATAACACGCCTACAGCTATTCAAACAAATTATGACATTGATAATATCCTACAAGTTCAGAATATGGACAAAGATTTTTCCAGTCATCAAATTCCAACTACACTGACTACGCTACCTGTTGATTTATCAAGAACACTTCCTATGACTGAAATTATTCCAGTTATTTTAGTAGATGAGATAAAATCAGAACTAGCAGGCAAGGTTGTACGAGCTTCAATACCCCAAGATGTTTATTCATATCATGGTAAAAAGATATTAATTCCGGCAGGGTCTACTGCGATTGGAAAATATGAGCCTTTAAATAAAGTTGGTGACACTAGGCTTGCTATAAATTTTTATAGAATAATTACTCCAGAGGGTATCAATATTAATCTTAAAGGCTTTGCATCAGATGCAGAAGGATCTGAAGGTCTAACAGGTGAGTTAGATAATAAGAATCTTGAAAAATTTAGTGTTGCTGGCTTAGCAAGTATGCTTCAGGCATTAGCACAATTAAGTGTAGATACTGAGGATGCAAATCAGACTGCTGCAGCTAATTCATTAGCACAGCCTATGAATGAAGTGATAGCACAAGTTATAAGCGAATCTATCAATATAGCTCCCACTCTTAGAATCAGTAAAGGCACTGCTTTTAATATTAAGTTTGGAAGCGACATATGGTTTCCACAGCCCATTAATAACGTAGTAAACACAGTTTCATTGGGGTAAAAAAGCTATGCAAATGAAGAATTTGAAAGTACATGTAAGAATGGTATATAATGAATGCAGGAGTGGATACCAGAAATTTCTTATACCCACCTATTTATTCACTAATCTAGAAATTTTGCGTTCTCAAGGATTAGCTTCAAAATTAGCCAGGTTAGTTCTAATAACCTGGCTAATTGATCTAAATGATCCATTTTATTCTCCTAAATTTAAGAGCGTTAACGAACCCTGTCGATCAACAGGTTACAGAAAAAGCCTAAGCTTCCTGGATTATATCCTGCCTTGCGACAGGAACTTCGACTACGTCGAAGCAATATACTTATACCTATATTTATTCAAAATTACTAGCCACAATTCATCAAATTTAATTAATAAAGGGGCATAAACTATGAAGAAGTTATGTGCAGTATTTTCTATATTATTATGCATATTTGTGCATGCATATGCTGAAGAATTAACCACAGAAGACTTAATTCCAGAAGACATGACCACAGAAGAAGAAACTCAGCTTATAACGGTTAAGATTAAGGATACTACAAATAATCTTGTAAGTTCAATTGATAGCCTAAAAGATAAGGCTAAGGATATTGGATTTGATAAAATGAGGTTAAAAGGCCAACAAAAAACTGAGTTACAAGAAAATGGCATTGACACCAAAGTTACTATTACTTGGGATAAGGCATATTTAGATGATGTAGAGGTAAATCTTTCACGTCCATTTAGTAGCATATTAATAGTTGAAGGAGATATTGAACAAGAGATGTCTTTTAATGCTAAAGGGTATATGTCTGATCTTATAGAAGCTTTTTTACAATTAAAAAACAAGACAGAGGAATCTAAAGAGGAGGAAGGTAAAGAAACAGTAGAAACGTATGCTTCTTCGTCACCATCTGCCTCTCATACTGCATCACCATCAGAACATGCAAATATCACACCTTCTGGTGTTAGCTTTAATGAAGTAGAAGAACCATTTATTTTTACCACGACAGAAGGTTGTGAAATATTAGTAGATAAGGCTCAAGCTGTAGCAATTGTGCAAGAACGTATATTAACTGATGGTGAAGAAACTAGCCCATGCGGAGAATCTTTAACCAGATATCCTCTTACAAAAATATATAGCAGTTGTTCAATCCTAGAGGACTTGGAAAATCTAAAAGCATATAAACAATATACTTTAGGTTATGATGATCCTATCTCTGGAGGAAGAGTTGAGGTAGAGGAGTGTCAACCGGATGCAGATATGGCAGTTTCTATACAAGAAACAGAAGATGGTTGTTCAGTTTCTATAACTAATACTGAGGCTCAAATACAAACCAAGTTTTTTTATGAGATTGATGGAGTGGAAACAATAGTCAAGGACTGCAAACCTTCTGGTGAATCTTATACATTAATTAACATTGTCGATGACTGTTCAATAAGACATGATTTTGTTGATGGATATTCATATCAACAAAAGAAGCAAGTATATGAAAGAGAGGGTTTGACAGTTATCGTACCAAATGCTTCATGTAGTGATGATACATCTGAAAAATATCAGCATCAAACAACTAGAGATACATGTAATCCAACAGTAAATGATGATACCGTTATATTTAATAATAGAAAATACATTACAGTAAATGGCGATAAAACCTATATAAGTGAATGTTCACCGGATGAAAATTCTGTTGTGTCTATTATGGAAGAACAATGTGATTCACCTGCATATACGCATGATTTTTCTACAGGACAATCATATAGTAACAAGAATTATTACTATATGGATGGCGATATACGGGTTGATGTGTCAAGCTGTATAACATCAGAAGAAACCTTCACTCATTATTACAACTCAGATGTATGTTCAATTGTTAATGATGATACTAACAAAACAAGTCAGATCTATGCAAAAGCATATATAACTGCGAGCAACACGCCGGATAGTGAAGATAAAATCTACATCAGTACATGTGTCGCACAAGATGACCCAATAGCCTACACTTCAATTGGTGGAAAATGGCGCATAATAAGTCAATCAACAGCAACATTGCAAACTTCCGGCGGTTATCTAACTGCATATATACCTTATAGATATAATAAAGGGTCAGAATCACCTTCTGTAGAAAAGTATGGCTGGACTAATGAAGTATATTGGTCTGGTACCGAATACTGGTCTTGTGACTCTTTAAATAAATTTTGTAGTTTTAGACCTATTGTTAGTAAGCCGGAAACTGCAATTAGAAGTAATGGTGAATATTGTTTAAGACAAGATTTTACGGATTCTTGGGTTACAACAAGTGGAATTATAATCGATGAATCTAATAGTGATATGAAACCGGAGTTTGATTTTACATCCTCCACAAAAAGCAACTTCCAACTAGCGACAAGTTCTTATTATAGCAATAGCGCATTGATGGCGCCTAGTACCTATGTAAATGATTCGAACAACTCTGAAGATGAAACTATTGCATATGAATGCACGGCACCAGTTTGTACTATGACAGGTTTAGAAAAGAATCCTATTTATACAAGACTAGACGGCAGCCAGTATGTTGATATAGGAACAGTACAAAGTACAAAAAATGTTTGCGGTGAGGGTACTAAACTCAATGGAGTAATCCAGTGATAAGAAATCAAGTGCTCTTATTATTTAGTGTTTTATGTATTCTTAGTCCTAATGCAATTGCGGGACTAATAGTAACGGATCCTACATTGGCTGCAAAGATGGTAGAAGCCTATAATCAAGGACAGGAAATGCTTGGTAATATTGAACAGCAAGTTTCTCAGATGGAAAAGGTGCAAGGAAACCTTGAGGGAATTACCAAAAACGGCTCATCATTACAAACTAGATTTTCAAAATATAGGACTACCTATAATTCCATCAGACGCTCTATACCGGACATAGTTCCCGATATTATGCCTTCAGGTAAAAGTCCTGATCTAACAAATCCATCTGATTTACAGGAGCTTATAGATGAGGTTTACAAAACAAATGATCCCAGAGGTAACAGAAGTAGAAATATGCAATATTTACATCGTCAAGGCTCTGCAAGATCAGCATTAGAACAGGCGGAGCTTAGCCTTGCCAACACAGATGCTAAATTTACAGAATTATCTCTTCTTGCAAGAGAAATGGATCAAGCAGAAACATTAAAAGAATCAGTAGATATGAGTAATAAATTATTACTTCAAATATTGCTAACATTACAAGAAATGGTTAATCTGCAAGGACAGCTAACCAGATTAGAAGCTGCAAATAACTATACTGGCATACCGGAAGGAGTTCAGTTTGATTATGATGGTTTGACAGTAGGTGAAAGAACTGAGAAAGCTATTATAGATAATCCACTTGAACTAAAACCAAATGGCTGTGCTAGTGCAATGAAGCGTGCTGGTTGGTGTTAAATATAA
>JBIKME010000023.1:0-9268 GCA_044359415.1 Rickettsiales bacterium
CCTCACCTTGTCCACCTATTGATTGACAACAGTTAGTCAATTTACCAAGAATGAAGCCTCGCATATCTCCTATAGGTAATTTAACCATTTTATATCCAGGAGCCGCTACTGCGAGACCATCAATAGATATATCGGGTAAATTACATGATTCTTTAATTTTTGTACCTAGAGCCCTATTAAAAGCCTCTTCTTCAATACAATAACCAATACACATTTTGGAAAATTCTAAATTCTCTCCGGCACGTTCATAAGAGACTTTTGCAGCGGCATTCTTTGCCTCTTCCAAGTCCTTTGGTGGTCTTCCTAGTAACTTCTCAATTTGTGGTGCAAAAGCTAGTAGGTTTGTCATGGCTTTACCATGTTTTTTATCTAGAACTAATTTACGCCACTGCGGAATGTCCCATTTGCCATTTTTAGGTAATTCAAATAACAATAGATCGTGAATAGGTTGCTTACTTTCAGCATTCTGAAACTGATCAATAAACCGTCCTGCATTCTCCATATTACCAAACAGCACAGATAATTTATAAGCATGTTTTGAGGCCAATGCATACTCCTCTGCAACGATCATTCTCCATGGGCCATTTAATTCATTGCCCAAATAGGTTGTTTTCTCGATGATCGAAATGATTTTTGTAATTGGAAAAAACTCTTCATATTTATCAAGATTAAAACCAAAAGGGGATTGTTTAATTAATGCTTTATCCGGAGGTGTTTTTCCAAATAAAACTTGCCATCTCGTGTTACCCCCTCCCACCTCCAGATAAAGTTCTTCTTCAGTTATATCAGGGATTGCAAGAGATTCTTGCCATCTTCTTGGAAGGTCTCCTATTTTTATTATTTTATGCTTTAAGCATAGCTTTACGCATCTAACGTCACCATCAATTGTGAGTTGACTGACAAAATAATTTAGTCTGTAATTATCAACATCAGGTGGAAATTTTAATTCTGCACCTAGATTTATAAGAAAGTCTGCAATTTCAGAATGTCCATTCTCTAATGCATTTTCCAGTAGAGTGCTCTCCTTGTATTTATAGACGTTCCCTTTTTTGTCACAGAAGTCTTTGAGTTGATACTTAAAATTGATGTTCTGAATTTTTGGAGCAAGAGTTTTCACCACTTTTTTATATCCAAGGGTAGTAGCCTTACTAAGAAATCTTATTAATTTCATGTGCTTAATATTATTCGAAGGTAACTGATTAATTACTTCTAATACTGCGCTTTCCGGCTGTTTATGGATATGCAAACGTAGGTAATCATTAATGAACACAATATCTAAAGGATTATTATTAATTGGGATATTAAAAAAATTTAATGTATTGTTCTTCCTTTTCTTATAAGCAAGATCTTTAATGAAATTATAGGCTGTACCTGCAGTTTCTCTAGAGTAGGGATTGGACTGCATCTTCGTTTTTTCAAGGGGGATTATTTTCGCAATGACAGCCCATCTTTCGATGTTGTCTGCTTCTACAGCCTCAGTCAAAATACTTTTTAATGCGTAGTTTTTTTGTAAATAACCTGTTTTATCTATAACTTGGGGAATTAGTTCAGAAAGAAAATTACTCAATAAATATTCTACAACCTTTGTATCTCCACGTTTTATTGCTTCAGCACACTCCAAACGCATTGACTCTATTCTAGGTTTTGCTCCTTTTGCAATTAACAATTTTGCGATATCAAGAAAGCCGCCCTTTAGTGCTCTTCTAAACGGCTCGTCCTGATATTCTATAGGAAAAATATCAGGTGATTTAGTACCATTTATACTAGCGCCATTGTCCAGAAGAAGTTCAACCATAGCACTATTACCACTTCCAGCAAAAACATGCAGATACGGGGAAAGCTGCGCTAACTCTTTCTTTCCAAACATTGCTTTATTACGCTTAGCGGATTCAACGATTTTAGCAATAGTATTAAAGTTCACTCTTCCTTTCATAAGCAACAACCGTTTTATTTATCAAAAACATCTAGTGTAATCTAGTTTAATAGCGTTAATAGAATTAACTATACATATATGTCGTATTATATCACCAATATTACTGCTCAGCAAATTGAAAATATCTGTAACTGCGTCAATAATATGCCTAGAAAAATCCTTGACTTCAAAACTCCAATAGAGGTAGCTTATGAAAATAATATCTTGAATTATTCATTTTGTCGCACTTCGTTTTAGAATGTGCCAAGGCCTTGCGCCATTTTAAGGGGGGGAAAATACGTTAATAATTTTTGCTAATAGGCATATATTAATTATTCGGAGTATATCAAATTTGAAGATATAGCCAAAAAGAACCAATGGTGCGTGCAAATTCCAATTTAAAGATGATTACTTTTAAGATATAAAAAAACTATAAATAAAGCTATTACTTGGTAAATTTTTATACTACTATTAATTATCTGTTTTAATCTATAGAGGTTGTTTTGCAAAATAAGCCAAAATTTATATCATTTGATAACAATTCCCTTGTAATAGCTCTATTTGGAGAGCACGATAGTCACTTGCATAAAATAGAAGAAAATCTTGGGGTTGCTATAACCTCGCGTGGAAATATGATATGCATTAATGGTGATAATGATAAAGTTGCAATTGCAGGTAATATACTGAATTCATTATATAGCAAGTTAGAGCAAGGTAGGGAAGTAAATATGAGTGATGTTGATGCTGCTCTAAGAATGGTTGTGCATAGTGACAATAAAATAGGTAAGGATTCTTTGTTTATAGAAGAAATTATTATAAAAACTACTAAAAGGCAGATTATCCCACATTCTAATAAACAAAAAGATTATATAAGATCTTTGTTTGCCAAAGATTTGGTTTTTGCAAATGGTCCTGCAGGTACTGGTAAAACTTATTTAGCTGTCGCAGTTGCTGTATCGCTATTTTTAAGTCATAAGGTGGAAAAGTTGGTTTTGGTAAGACCTGCTGTTGAAGCCGGAGAAAAAATTGGTTTTTTACCAGGAGACATGAAGGAAAAAGTTGATCCTTATATGCAGCCTTTATACGATGCTCTTCACGATATGTTGCCAGCAGAAAAAGTGCAGAAATTTTTAGAAAATAGAATTATAGAAATTGCTCCTCTTGCTTTTATGAGAGGTCGTACTCTAAAAGATTCTTTTGTTATTCTTGATGAGGCGCAAAATACAACCCCTATGCAGATGAAGATGTTTTTAACCAGACTTGGTGAAAATTCACGTATGGTAGTAAATGGTGATTTATCGCAAGTGGATTTACCTGTTAATGCGCGATCTGGTTTAGAAGATGCATTTTCTAAGCTTCGCAATATTGCTGAAATAGGCTATGTAACATTTTCAGAAGAAGATATTGTTAGGCATAGTCTGGTTGCTAAAATAGTCAAAGCTTATAATGAAAACTAAAACTAATATACTTTTGCGATGCAGTTAAATATAGAAATTAATATAGAACATAAAGAGTGGAATAGTTGTTTTAAAAATATAAGGAAACAATTTAAATCTCTGTGTGAAATTGTTTTAAAAGAAGCTGGTTTTATAGAATATGCAAAAACAGTAGAATTGTCTGTTTTACTAACATCTGATTATAAGATTAAAGAGATTAATAAGAAATATCGTAGCAAAGATAAACCAACGAATGTTTTATCATTTCCGGGTGAGAAATTTGAAGTTGGGCAATATGCTGATTTAGGTGATTATATTATGTTGGGTGATTTGGCTTTTGCTCTTGAGGTAATTGTTGCTGAAGCTAAGGATCAGGATAAAAAGATAAAAGATCACTTTTATCATTTAGTAACACATGGGCTTCTGCATTTATTAGGCTATGACCATGTAAATGACAATGACGCTAAAATTATGGAAAATCTTGAGGTAAAGATTTTAAGTAATTTGGGTATTGCTAATCCTTATTAACTGTGAAATTAAGAATATTACAACTTGCGGTTATAAAAAATATATGATACAATTAAATTGTATGAGTAAAACTAAAGCAGATACGGAAAGTTCACAAACTAGTGAGATATTTCCTGAAGAAGATGAGCCTGGTGGTTCGTTGCCATTGTTCAAAAGTTCTGATCAAAACGATAAGAAATACTCGCCTTTTAGAAAGGCTATGGGTAAGCTTTATCGCTTTTCTTTGTTTAATAAGCCAACTACAATTGAAGATGAGGTTACCGAACTCATAGAAGAACATGACCCTGAAGGGGTTCAGGTTGGTACTGAAGAGCTTAGTATCTTACAAAATGTTTTAGGTTTAAGAGATCTTAAGTTATATGATGTTATGGTTCCAAGAGCTGATATTGTAGGTATAGAATTAAATTCATCATTTGATGATTTGATTAAGGTTTCTGTGCAAAAAGAACATACAAGAATGCCTGTCTATAAAGAAACTATGGATAATGTTGTTGGGTTTGTACATATTAAAGATTTAATTCCTTTAATAGATCAAAAAGAAAAATTTGATATTAAAAATATCCTAAGAGAAATATTGTTCGTACCACCTTCTATGAAGGTTTCTAATCTTCTTTCTAATATGCGTAGAAAGAGAGTGCATATAGCTCTTGTGCTTGATGAGTATGGTGGCACTGATGGTTTGGTAACTATGGAAGATCTAATGGAAGAGATTGTCGGTGAAATTGAAGATGAGCATGATCTTGTTGGAGAGGATGAGATAAAAACCATTGATAATACCATACTTGAAGTAAGCGCTAGAGTGAAAGTGGAAGATCTGGAAAAAAGACTTGGTGTTGACTTTCAAAGGCCTAATGAAGATGAAGATTTTGGAACTATTGGCGGATTGATATTTTTTATGTTGGGTCATGTGCCGGAAGTGGGTGAGGTAGTCAAGCATAAAACCGGATATAGCTTTAAAGTATTAGAGGCTGATGAGCGTAGAATTAAAAAACTGCTAGTTAGTAAGATTTAAATTAATTCGCCAAATAAACAATTCTGTTGTCCTTCTATAATTTTGCAATCTTTAATTGTACCTATTAAATTATCAGGAGCGTTTGTGACAATAACTGATTGCATATAGGGGCTGCGGCCAGCTATCTGATTTATATTGCGTCCGCTGCCTTCAAATAATACCGGCATAATTTTACCAGCACAGGACTTATTAAATTTTAACTGCTGTTCGTTTATTAACTGCTGTAGTATTCGTAATCTTTCTTTTTTTACGTTTTCCGCAATTTGGTTGTTCATATCAGCACCCGGTGTTCCAGGTCTAGGGCTGTAACAAAAAGAATAACCTTGAGTAAAGCCAACTTGTCTTACAAGATCTAGCGTATCTTCAAAATCCTTATCAGTTTCACCAGGAAAACCTATAATAAAATCAGAGCTAAATTGTAAATCACCCCTTATAGTTTTTAATCTATCTATTATTTTAAAATAGTAATCACGAGTATGTTTACGATTCATTGCGTTTAGGATGTTATCTGATCCTGACTGTACAGGTAGATTTAAATAAGGCATTAATTTAGGTTCTGTTAGATACGCATCATATAAATCTTCATGCATGTCTCTAGGGTGTGGCGTGCTATATCTTATGCGTTCTAGGCCTTCAATTTTAGCAAGGTGTTTAATTAATTGCCCTAGATTCCATGTTTCGGAGTTTTCTGATTTACCATGAAAGGCATTTACATTTTGTCCAAGTAAAGTTATTTCTTTTGCTCCACTTGAAACTAATTTAATGGCTTCTCGATATATTTTTGAAACATCACGTGAATATTCTGCTCCTCTGGTATAAGGTACAACACAAAATGTACAAAACTTATCACATCCTTCCTGTATGGATAAAACTGCTGATGCTTTGACTTGAGATGACTCCTCAGGTAATGTGTCGAACTTATCGTCTTTAAACTCTAAATCAATATAATGACCACTATCGCGCATAACTTTACCTACTAAATCAGGTAAAGATTGATAAGATTGAGGGCCTACTACAATATCTACATAGGGAGCTCGTCTGAATATTTCGTCACCTTCCGCTTGTCCTACACATCCTGCAACTGCAATAATAGTTTTACTGTCTTTGTGTCTTATTCTTTTTTTTATACGCCCCAATTCTGAATATACTTTTTCAGCAGCCTTTTCTCGAATGTGGCAGGTATTTAATATTACCAGGTCCGCATCTGTTGGATTTTCGCAATTTTCATAACCTTGACTGTAAAACATATCTGTCATGCGCATTGAGTCATAAACATTCATGGCACATCCATATGTTTTGATGCATATTTTTTTGGGAGGCATTTATTTTCTATTATTAATTACAAGGCCTGCATATATCATAAAAAAAATCCTTTGTGAAGAGCTTGTAACCAAATTATATTATATATGCTAGCCGACTTATCAGTAATTCCCTCATAAAAGTAAAATTACTGTCAATAAGAGTGGTGCATTTCTAAGGGTGGTGCATTTCTAAAAAAAATCCTCTCAAATTGTTCCCTTGATGAAAGTTAGTGTGCTTTTATAATATAGGTACAATAACCAAGTGAAATATATTAAATAATGATCACTTGCCAAAAAATTTTACGAAAATGATATAACTTATGCCTATTATTGCTGTATAGGCCTTTGAGTTAACAAATAACTCTTGAAAAGACGGCGTTCTTCGATATAAATATTGCCTTCAAACAAATATTAAGCGGATGTTATGGCAAAAGAAGAATTACTGGAATTTAATGGTGTTATTTTGGAGTTATTACCAAATGCAATGTTTCGTGTGAGATTAGAAAATGGGCATGAAGTTTTAGGACATACATCAGGAAGAATGCGTAAGAATAGAATAAGAGTATTGGTAGGAGATTGGGTTAGGGTGGAAATGACACCGTATGATTTAACCAAGGCTCGTGTTGTTCATCGTTATAAGAAAAAGCCAGATGCAAACGCCGTTGATGGTGAATCCGAATCAGATTTAGATTAAAGATTTTTTAATTAACAATACGAGATAATATGGCTAGATTAATTTTAGCTTCTTCTTCACCTAGGCGTAAGGAATTGTTAGCACAGGTAGGTATTGTTCCTGATGTTATTGAGTTATCCGATGTCGATGAAACTCGTTATGATAATGAGGAACCAAGACATTATGTTTTGCGTGTGGCAAAAGCGAAGGCCATAGCAATTTCTGAAAAAAATAAATCAGATTTAATTTTAGCTGCCGATACTATCGTTGTATGTGGTGGAAAGGTTTTAGCAAAGGCAGAAAGTAATATAGATGTTGAAAAATATTTAAATAAATTATCAGGAAGACAACATACCGTTATGACATCAGTATGTGTGGTGGTGCCTTTAGGTAAAATATTAACTAAAATAGTTACTACTAAGGTAAAATTTAAAAGGCTTTCCAAAATAGAAATCAAAGAATATTTAAAATCAGGTGAGGGGATAGGCAAAGCCGGTGGTTACGCAATACAGGGTATAGCAGGTTCATTTGTAAAAAATATTAATGGCTCATATTCAGCTGTAGTAGGTTTGCCATTATATGAAACTATATCGATGTTAAGGAGCAGTAATGACATCTAAATGCCCTACATGTAAAAAAGATAATAGCGCTAGATATAAACCTTTTTGTTCAAAGCGCTGCGCGGATGTTGATTTAGGTAAGTGGTTTAATGAAAGTTATTTAGTGGAAACTGATGAAATTCCTGTTAATGAATCGAATTTAGAAGAGTAATTAGTGGCATTATATTTGTTTTTTTCAATAAAATGAGAAATATTTATAATTGCTTCTAGACAGTAGTTAAGTTTTATTTTATAAGCGTCATCTTAGGGTAGATCATGCTTAGTTAGCTCAGTTATTAGAGTAACGGACTTACAAATCTTGTTCCTAGTTTGAACAGGTGGCTTGAAAAGATAGTAAATTCAACGGTTTTAGCGTTTTGTTGAATTTGCAAAAAATACCCGTGTCGGCACTATGTAGGCACTATGTCGGCAAAACTAAAAAATGCTGTTTTTATTGTGGCCAGTTAGCTCAGTTGGTAGAGCAAGGGACTGAAAATCCCTGTGTCCGTGGTTCGATTCCGCGACTGGCCACCACAAAATCCCAGCAAAGCGCAGAATTGTATGAAAGACATTACGTAAGTATTGGCTTCCATTCTGCTAATGATTATTTGTCACCAGTGTAATTTGAACGCAGACGGCATATTACCGGTCAAAAACTCTGGACAAGAGGGTATTTTCTTTCTACTGTTGGTGAGGATGAGAAGGCGATAGCCAATAACCGCTTTGAGCGGTTTAAATTATCATACCATCGGTTTTACCGCTGTTATATGAATTTCAAATAGTAAAGTACAAAATTCTATTAATAATTATAGACGTCTGGTTTAAAGACGCTTACATTATATTCGAAATACTGGATTATTTATGCGATTTTATTGGATACCGTCAGCAGTTTTGATTTTATTGATTGTAAATGGTTGCGCCGATTTTGTTGATAAACAGTCGTTGACAGTCAAAATACCTGAAGTATTTTCAGAGCAGATTAGTTATCAGAGTAATTCTGATTCAAGTAATAAAACTTCTGCCAAGCTAAATGATGAATGGTGGAAGCGTACAGATGATAAAATACTTATAAATGCTATCAATTCACTTGAAAAACTAAACCTATCCTTAGAGCAGGCCAAATTTCGTCTGAATGCTGCTCGTATTCAAAATGGTGGGTATGATTATTTGCCTAGTATTGTTCTTAATAACAGTAGCCAGTTTGATAGATTGATTGAAGGAACATCAACTATTAGTAATGTAGCCACAGGCTCTGGTGGGAAGCAAAATACTGGTTATTACAGCGCAAATCTCGATGCATCTTGGGAGATTCCAATTTATGGACAGCTTGGTGATACAAATAAGGTTGCAAATGCCCAAATAGCATTTGCTGAATCAGATGTTAAAGCCGTACGAGCAAGTGTTATTAGTGAGGCTGTAAGGCTATATACTAAGATGCGCTCAAAGCAAAATGAGGTAGAGAAGCGTAAAATAATTCTATCGTCTTACGAAAAGATTGCTGATTACCAAAAAATTAAGCATAATGCTGGGTTGATTACCGATAGTGAAATGTCTATGAGTAACCGTTCACTGCTTATGGCGCAAAATGAATTAAAAATTACCGAGAATGAATCAGTTATAAGTATGAGACAGCTTGCTAAATTGTTTGGTTTGTCGGAGCCGGATAAAATATGGAAAAATATTGCTACAATTCCTACTTTTGATGTTCCTTCCTTCAGCGATACACCTTTGGATGTATTGCGTAATCGTCCTGATATTCGTAAGGCGGAAGCTTCAGTTTTAGTAGCTGCCGGTAAGTTGAAATTAA
>JBIKME010000024.1:0-9050 GCA_044359415.1 Rickettsiales bacterium
TACGTGTAATTTATGACAATTGAATTTTAATAATTGCTGGTGATACAGATTTTTATTATATATTTAAAAATATATAATTGGAGAATATAAAAGTATGAGAACATTATTAAACATATTTTTTAGTATATATATTATAACTTGTTTTGCACAAAATGCTCATGCTAGCGTAAAATCAGTGCCTGAAAACAAATCTGAAGTTGTACTTTCCTATGCTCCTTTAGTGAAAAAAACAGCTCCAGCCGTGGTAAATATATATACCAAAAAGAAGGTAACCGTCAGAAGCGGGTTTTCTCCTTTTTTTAACGACCCTTTATTTAATCACTTTTTCGGCAACAATCCGATAGTAGGCAACAATATTGAACGCATAGAAAGCTCACTTGGCTCCGGCGTAATAATAAAAAGTGACGGTCATATTGTTACCAGCAATCACGTAATCGAAGGTAGTGATGATATTACAATTATCTTATCTGACAGAAGAGAGTATGAAGCAAAGATTCTGATACAAGACAAAAAAACAGATTTAGCGTTATTAAAAATAGATACCGAAGGCGAACAACTTCCATTCATTGAATTGATGAACTCTGATGAGTTAGAAGTAGGCGATATTGTAGTTGCTATCGGTAACCCCTTTGGAGTCGGTCAAACTGTTACCAGCGGCATAGTATCGGCAGTCGCCAGAGCGGCAATCGGCATTTCTGACTATCAGTTTTTTATTCAGACCGACGCAGCTATTAATCCCGGAAATTCTGGCGGAGCGTTAGTTAATATGCAAGGTAAATTAGCCGGACTAAATACAGCTATTTTTACTAAATCAGGAGGCTCCGACGGTATCGGCTTTGCCATACCTTCTAATATGGTCGCCACAATAATAAATAAAACAAATAACAAAGAAGGAAAAATTATTCGTCCATGGCTAGGTATTAAAATAGAAGATGTAACCGCTGATATGGCAAAATCACTTAATTTATCAAATCCACAAGGAGGAATAATTTCTTCAATTCACGATTTCAGCCCCGCCAAGGAAGCAGGATTAAAATTGGGCGATATAATTATCGCCGCAAACGGTCATAAAATTACTGATAAGCAATCACTACTTTATAGAATAGCCACATATGATTTAAATAGTCAGGTGACATTTGATATATTAACAAACGGTATAAAAAAACAAATAAAAGTGAAAATGATAGCACCTCCTGACAAGCCTAAAAGAGATCCGATCACAATTAGCGGGAATAATCCTTTATCAGGAGTAACTTGTTCTAACATATCACCAGCTCTGATTGAAGAAATGAACCTGGACTTTGCAACTAACGGTGTTGTAATTACGCAAATAACAGGCGGCGCCGCCGCACAGCTCGGACTGACTGTAAATGATATAATAAAATCTATTAATAATACTAATATTGCTAGTACATCAGAACTGGAAAAGACACTAAAATCAGAAGCGCGAGGATGGCAAATAGTTATTCAGCGAGGCGATAGATTACTTAATATAAATTGGAATATAAGGTAGAAATTTTATTATGTTATTTAAAATTCCTACAGGTGAAAATTTATCAAGGCCTTTAGCTGACCTACTAAGACCTGCTAATTTAGATGAAATTGTTGGTCAACCTCATTTAATAGGGCCAAACGGAATTATTTCTCGCATTATACATAATGCTAATTTACCCAGTTTAATTTTATGGGGTCCTCCGGGATGTGGAAAAACAACAATTGCCGGACTGCTGTCAAAAGAGGTTAGTTATCATTTTGAATCGGTATCTGCAGTTACAAACGGAGTTACAGACTTAAAAAAAATTTTTCAGGCAGCCCAAGCCAGAAAGGAATCAGGACAAAATACCTTACTAATGGTAGATGAGATCCATCGCTTTAATCGCGGTCAGCAGGATATATTTTTACCCTACGTTGAAAATGGCACAATCACCCTAATTGGTGCCACCACTGAAAACCCCTCTTTTGAATTAAATTCGGCATTATTATCCAGATGCAAGGTTCTAACCTTAAATTCACTTGATGACTCATCACTTAGGATGCTGATTAAAAAAGCCGAGCAATATTATAAGAGAGAACTTAACTTAACTGAAAATGCAACTAATGCCTTATGTAACATGGCTGATGGAGACGGTCGTTATCTGCTTGGTATGTGTGAGGAATTATTTTTACTAAATACCGAACAAGAAACAGATCTTGCACAATTAACAGCTATTTTACAAAAACGCTTTCCGATATATGATAAAAAGCAAGATGGTCACTATAATCTTATCAGCGCCCTTCATAAGTCGCTAAGAGGATCTGACACAGATGCTTCCTTATATTGGTTTTGTCGTATGTTAGAAGGAGGAGAGGATCCTTTATTTATCTGTCGCAGATTAGTACGTTTCGCAGTTGAAGATATAGGACTCGCCGACCCGACCGCATTAGTTCAAGCAAACGCGGCTAAAGATGCGTATCATTTTTTAGGTTCGCCAGAAGGTGAATTAGCCATTGCGCAGGCAGTTATATATCTTGCTACTGCTCCAAAATCAAACCGAGTATATTCTGCCTTTAAGCAGGCTGGGCTTGATGCTAAAAAATACGGATCGGTATCGCCACCAAAACACATTCTAAACGCGCCCACTAATTTAATGAAAGAATTATCTTACAAAGAAGGATATATCTACGATCACGATACACCGGATGGCTTTTCAGGACAAAATTATTTTCCCGATAAAATGCAAAGACAGCAATATTATAAGCCAGTTGAAAGAGGATTTGAAAGAGATTTAATTAAACGCTTACAATATTGGCAAAAACTAAGAGATAAAACTAAGAGATAAAAAAACAATGACTTTATTTTATATAGCACTCGGTGGCTCAATAGGCTCAGTACTTCGCCATTTAGTTACAACACAAACCAGTCATTTGTTAGGTAATAGCTACCCTTACGGTACAATGATTGTAAATATTTTAGGGTCATTATTGATGGGATTATTTATCGGTTACTTGGTAAAAACTCTTCCGCACAGCATGGAAATACGCTCGTTTTTTGCAGTAGGATTACTGGGTGGATTTACCACATTTTCCGCATTTTCTTTAGATGCGGTTAATATGATTGAAAGAGGACAGATGTCATCTGCTGCTATTTATATAGCTTTATCGGTTATTTTATCTATAGTATCTCTTTTTTTGGGACTACAAATAATTAAAAATATATAATATTATGAGTAAAGTAATCGAAGTTACAGTTAGCAAAGAAGATGACGATATAAGAATAGATCGCTGGTTTAAAAGATATTATCCGGATGTCAGCCATGGTTCTATTGAAAAAGCTTTGCGCAAAGGTCAGATAAGAGTTAATAAGCAGAAAGTAAAATCATCTCATAGAATTAAGAGTGAGGATACGGTAAGAGTTCCTCCCCTTACAGAATATCCCAAAGATCCTACAGAGATTAAACAAAAACCTAAAAACGAACTCTGCGAAAAATACAGGCAGATGATCAATGAAAGCGTCATATTTAAAAACGACGATATTATAGTTATAAACAAACCAGCAGGCATTTCTTCTCAAGGCGGAATTGGTATAAATGTCAGCATCGACGATCTTTTGGAGTTTTTAAAATTCGATTATGAACACAAGCCAAAATTGGTCCATCGCTTAGATAAGGATACCAGTGGAGTTATGGTAATAGCCCGAAAAACATCACAAGCTACAAAACTAGCCAAGGAATTTAAAGATAAAACGGTACAAAAAACTTATTTGGCTATTATTGTAGGCTCACCTGACCTCCAAAGCGGTAAGATTGACGTACCTATAGCAAAAATAACTAAAGGCGCCGGTAAGGAATTAATGACCGTAGATACAGAAAACGGTCAAAAGGCCATAACAAATTACCGTGTAATAGAAAAGATAGGTAAAATGATAAGCTTGGTAGAACTAAAGCCAATAACCGGACGCACACATCAGTTAAGAGTACATATGGCCTATATAGGGCATCCTATTTTAGGTGACGGAAAATATGGTGGACAAGCGGCTTTTATAGATGGATTATCTAAAAAAATGCACCTGCACGCATGGCAATTGATACTACCATCTCATAACGAACCTTTTATTGCCTCAATTAACGGATCTATGCAGGAGACATTTGACAAACTAGGTATTGTAATTTAATTATTATAATATATTAAATAATCATTTTAAAAAAATGCATTATTTATGTTGAAAAATACATTTATATTATGTCATTATTTACTATAAGATTATTTTTAAAAATAGTATATTTATAGTTGAATTATCATTTTATAAAATGATAGAATAATTTTAAGGATGCTTTAAGGATTAAGGGTATTTATTTGATAAAAAAAACAATCTCATCTTTTTTAATATATACTACAATTTCAATATTGTTATCCTATATTTTTACCCAAAACGCACATGCCAATCCCAAATATTCGTCACTGGTTATCAACGCTGATACCGGCGTTATATTACATCAAAATGAAGCAGGAAAATCTCGTTATCCGGCATCTTTAGTAAAAATAATGACCTTATATTTAACATTTCAGGCTATTGAAAACGGCAAGCTATCTATGGACTCAAAGTTAAAAGTTTCTGCAAAAGCAGCTGCTCAGGCTCCAAGTAAATTAGGTCTTAGAGAAGGGTCTCATATTGCTGTAAAAGACGCAATATTAGCATTAATTATTAAATCTGCTAATGATATAGCAGTAGTATTAGCCGAATCAATTGAAGGCACTGAAGCTCAATTTGCAAAAAAAATGACTGCAACGGCCAAAAAGCTTGGTATGAATCATACCAACTTCGTAAATGCTTCCGGACTGCATAATCAAAAGCAAGTTACAACAGCCTTCGATATGGCTCGTCTTGCCGTAGCACTAAGGAGAGATTATCCTACATATTATCCTTTATTTAATACTTCAAAATTCGTGTATAACGGAGCTGTCTACACATCACATAACAGAGTGACCAAAACATATAGAGGAGCAGATGGCTTAAAGACAGGTTTTATAAATGCCTCCGGCTTTAATCTTGTAACCTCAGCGTCCAGGAACGGTAATAATATAATTGGTGTGGTTTTCGGCGGGCAAACTACAAAAAGACGAGATCAGCAAATGGTTAAGTTACTTGACAAAGCCTTTTATAATTTATCCAACGGAACTACCGATAATGATAAAGTTTATAACGATGTAAACGTACCGGTACCGCGTATAAAACCAAGAGCAAAGCTGCAAGCATCATCTCCAGAGCCACAATTCAGACCGGAAGCTACAAGCAAGATAATAGAAGCTAATGCTGAATTTAATTCCTAAATTAAATTGCTTAAAATTAAATTGCTTCACGTAACTCTTCAGCTATTAAAAAAGCCAACTCTATACTTTGTGAAGCGTTTAAGCGAGGGTCACAATGCGTGTGGTATCTATCCTTCAAATTCACTTCCGATATAGCTTGCGCCCCACCTACACACTCAGTAACATCCTGACCGGTCATTTCAATATGAATGCCGCCAGCATAAGAACCTTCTTGCTGATGAGCCTTAAAGACATTTCTAACTTCCGCTAAAACACTATTAAAAGGTCTGGTTTTATAACCATTTGGCGATTTAATCGTATTACCATGCATCGGATCGCAAGACCAAACAACATGCCTCCCCTCTTTTTGTACAGCTCTAATGATTTGTGGTAACAACTTTTCCACATTATTTGCACCCAAGCGTGTAATCAATGTTAATCTACCTGGAATATTTTCAGGATTCAGCTTATCAATAAGACGAAGCAAGTCATCCTGCTTCATTGATGGCCCTACTTTCATACCTATAGGATTAGCAATACCACTCATATACTCTATATGCGCCTCATCTAAGGATCTGGTTCTATCCCCTATCCATAGCATATGAGCCGAACAATCATAAAACTCTCCTGTATCCTCATCTTGTTTAGTCATTGCCTCTTCATAATTTAAAAGCAAAGCCTCATGCGAGGTATAAAAATCCGCTTCATGGATCTCCGCGGTTTTTTCCAAATCAAGGCCAAAAGCTTCCATAAAAGCCAAGCTTTCATTAATACGATCAACTAAATTTTTAAACAGCTTGCCCTGCGATGACTCTCCGGCAAACTCCTTATTCCAATTATTGACATTTTCTAAAGACGCATAACCACCTTTCGCAAGAGACCTTAAATAGTTTAAAGTTGCCGCAGATTGATCATACGACTTTAACATACGATATGGATCAGGCTCTCTTGATTCTAATGAAAATTCAATCCCATTAACCATATCTCCACGGTAACTTGGCATGGCTACACCATCTATAACTTCAATATCTTCAGAACGTGGCTTGGCAAACTGACCGGCTATCCTGCCTACTTTTACTACCGGTTTTCCGGCTCCATACATTAACGCCACAGTCATTTGCAGCATAACTCTAAAATAATTTTTTAAATTTGCGTCGGAATATTCAGCAAAACTTTCTGCGCAATCACCACCTTGTAATAGAAAGCCTTTACCACAAGAAACTTTAGCGAGCATTGCGGTAAGCTTTCTTACCTCACTGGGCTGTATAAGAGCCGCGCGGGAAGATAATTGTTTTTCTACTTCTTGTAGCTCATTCTGATTCTTATACTTCGGTTGCTGCTTTATCGGATAACTTCTCCAAGAATCTTTTGTCCATTTGCTATTAATGTTAGTTTTTACTTTACTACTCATAATTCCTCTTTTATCACTTATCATATATATAATAGTTTAATTCCAAAACGAAGCAATGTAGTATTTTTATCAACAATTTTAAAGGTTTTTTATTCAATGAACAGAAAAAACAACATTATAGCATTTCAAGGGGTTAAAGGTGCCCATTCAGATATGGCTTGCCGTATAGCTTACCCGTATATGGATACTTTAGCTTACGAAACCTTTGAAGACGCTATGAATGCCGTAAGCAAAGGTGAAACGCGCTTATGCATGATTCCGATTGAAAACTCAAAAGCCGGAAGAGTTGCAGAAATCCACAACCTGCTTCAAAAAACCGATTTATCAATCGTTGGCGAGTGCTTCCAGAGAATTGAACATTTTTTAATGGCTCCCAAAGGCTCTAAGTTACAGGATATAACCGATGTATATTCACACCCTCAAGCCTTAATGCAATGCAAAGATCATTTACGCAAATATAAATTTATAAACCACGAATATTCAAACACGGCAGCCGCAGCCTTAGATGTAGCAAAGTGGAATGATAAAACAAAGGCAGCCATAGCTTCCAAATTATCTGCCGAGATATACGGATTAGATATTTTGGAAAAAAATATTGAAGATGCCACAGATAATACCACTATATTTATAGTAATGTCGGCAGAACATAGCGATCCTAATCCAAAAGACGGTCCGATTATAACCAGTCTTTTATTTACTGCCAGAAATATACCGGCTGCTTTATATAAAGCACTAGGTGGATTCGCTACAAATAATGTCAACTTACTCAAAATTGAAAGTTATATTGAAGGCCACTCTTCAAAAACAGCCCAGTTTTTTATTAGCTTTATCGGCCACCCCGATACAAAAAATGTTCAACTGGCAATCGAAGAGTTAGGTTTTTACTGCAATAAAGTAAAAGTACTCGGTGTATATCACGCTGATCCTAATAGATTTAGAAATGACGACTAAAATCCACCCTATTTATAAGTTAGATAAAATATTATAATTGAAGATTCTGCCGAACAACCAAGACTAACGATTGGGAGACTGAAATTCAAAAGTTCTTTTACGTGCAATCTAGCATAAAGGACAAATTGATTTATTACCTTATAGGCTACAGCAGAGAAATGTAAGCGTTCCAAATATACAATTAGTAGCTTACTTCTTGCAATAGCTGATGTTATAAAATAATTACGGACTAATTATGCATAGAATCTTATTTGTTTGATAAAAAAGGTTACACAAAACTCATTTAATGAACATAATTAAGTAACAAATCTCTTTATTTGGGGATATTTATCCTACATGTTTTTTATTTGACATAATATGACAAAAACAATATACACGTAACGTTATATTTATGTTTTAACTATTTAAAAAAGAAAAAGTTATGAAAAATATTGTATTATTAGCAACATCTATTGTTTCGATAATTTTATTATTATCTGGTTGTGCGAGAGATTTATCAAGTTCAGTTTATACAAGCGATTCAACTTTAAGCCTTACCATGGAAGGAACGGTTCTTTCTGCTCGTGATATTACTATAAAAGGCAATGATAAGCTATCTGAAAATACAACCGGAATGTTAGCCGGAGGCTTGCTAGGTGGCGTTGCCGGGGCAAATGTAGGAAGTGGTAACGGTCAAACAGCAGCCATAGCCGGAGCTGCTATAGCAGGAGCTGTTTTAGGCACAATAGCTGAAAACAAATTAAGTCAAAAGCAAGGCAAAGAATATATAATAAAAGTTGACACTTCTAAGCTAAAACATGATTATTATGAAGGCAGCGACAGCATGAGGGATGCGATATCAGCGGCTACTACTAATGGTTTGATCACCATAGTTCAGGGAGCTGAGAATCCTTTATCTGAAGGTCAGGGAGTGTATGTAATATTTTCCGACAAAAGAACTCGCGTAATACCTCAATAAAAATAGCTAGCATAAATGAAAATAGTTAGATCATTAATCGTTTTATCACTGTTTTTGACAACAGCATGTGCTAGTGGCACAACCATAAGAAGCAAATCAAATTACGAAAATGAGTTAAAGGCAAAAAAAACAATAGCTGTACTACCTGCAACCGCAGAAGTTTATAGTCAGGGTCTTGGCAAAAAAGAACGATTTCATGATTATGAGTCAAACTTAGAAGAACTAATTAACAGCGAGATTGTAGCTTTATTTAAAGCCAAGGGCTACAATGTCAGGAATCTGAAAAAACAAGATATTCATACAAAAGGAATATCAGGGCAAGTGGTTGATTTTAAGAGAAGCTTTACATCAAAAGCTTCGTTTTTACATAACCCTGCTTTAATGAAAACTACATTAGCTTTAAATACAAATCTTACCTTGGATAAAAAATCAAGTAATGCTATT
>JBIKME010000025.1:0-8973 GCA_044359415.1 Rickettsiales bacterium
TGTTAACTTTGTCCCAAATCTTCTTGCTAAATCTTATCTGCAAATAAGTTTAATTCATTTTACAAATCAGGCAAGACCGTAAGAAATTTAATTTTTTAAGAAAATTATCTTATGGTAAAAAAGTTTTTAGCCAGAATAATTCACTAAAAATGCCGTTGAGTTATTTCAAAACATTCGCCAAAAGGATATTATGATAATAATCGTGAAAAAGCTATCTAGCCAAGATCAAATTTAACTAAAACAGGCCAAAAGTTATTCAGAATCTTTAAAAAAATCTTGGAAAATAGCCCCAAAATTATTTAATTTTCGTAAAATTGTTTCCATATCGGATTTTGTGCGGAACTGATAGCTTTGACAATTATTCAGAATATTTCGAATGCTATAAAAATAAAAAACTACGGGAGTAGCTGTTGGTGTTGCAATATAGGTTTACTTTTGAAAAAACTAAAGCTATATATGGCGATAAAAATTATGTTTAACGAAAACTGAAAGAGAGAATTGTTTAGCATGTTATATAGAATTTTTGTATTTATTTGTACTATCTTAGGTGCTAGTGTCGGTTATGCCGACAAGCCTGCTCCATGGCAAATTGGTTTTCAAGAGTCTGTTACTCCTATCATGGATAAATTTATAGCATTTCATGACCTTTTATTAGTTGTGATATTTGCTGTTTCTATTTTTGTTACTTTGTTACTTGCTTATGTTTGCATCAAATTCAGAGCTAAAAAAAATCCTGTACCAAGTAAAACTTCGCATAATACTTTTATTGAAATTATATGGACTGTAGTACCGATTATTATTTTAGTAGCTATTACAATTCCGTCTATGAAAACACTTTATTATAATGAGACGATAGTTGATGCCGAAATGACTTTAAAAGTTATAGGTAATCAATGGTATTGGAGTTATCAGTATCCGGATCATGAAAATATCTCTTTCGATAGTAATATTATAAGAGATGAAAATTTAAAGGATGGCGACATACGTCTTTTGTCAGTTGATAATCAGGTGGTTTTACCCGTGGATACAACCATAAGAGTGCAAACAACTGGAGCAGATGTTATTCATAACTGGGCTATTCCTGCTTTCGGAACCAAGCTTGAGGCTGTTCCTGGTAAATTAAACGAAGGTTGGATTAGAGTTAATAAAATTGGCACTTATTATGGTCAATGTTCTGAATTATGTGGAACTGGTCATGGTTTTATGCCGATTTCTGTGCGTGTCGTGTCTAAAGAGGAATTTGCTAACTGGGTAGAATCAAAGAAAAGTAAAGATTCGGTAAGCGAAGTTATGCCGGATGCAACAGTAACTAATTAATTATTTAAATTTAAAAGGGAAGTTTTCACTATGAGCGCAGGTCATGAAAATCCTACAGGATGGAGACGTTGGTTATTATCTACAAACCATAAGGATATAGGAACTTTATATCTGATATTGGCTATTATTGGTGGATTGGTAGGAGGCGCTTTTTCAGTTATAATGCGTATGGAATTGGCAGAGCCGGGCGCGCAGATAATAGATCAGTATTTTGTCGGAGCTGTATTTGGTAGTGATCCTAACCAAATATATAACGTTTTTCTTACTGCTCATGCTTTTATTATGGTATTCTTTATGATCATGCCGGCTCTTTTCGGTGGGTTCGGTAACTGGTTTATACCTTTACAAATAGGCGCCCCAGATATGGCCTTTCCTCGTATGAATAATGTTAGCTTCTGGTTATTAGCTACTGCGTTATTGATGCTGGTGGCCTCTGCTTTCGTAGATGGAGGTGTTGGAACAGGTTGGACTGTATACCCGCCGCTTAGCAGCAGCACATATCACTCTGGTATGGCAGTGGATATGGGTATATTGTCGTTACATTTAGCCGGAGCTTCTTCAATTTTAGGCGCAATTAATATGATTGTTACCATATTTAATATGCGCGCACCTGGAATGACGCTACATAAAATGCCTTTGTATGTATGGTCTATATTAATAACCGCATTTTTATTGGTATTGGCGTTGCCTGTTCTTGCTGGTGCTATAACAATGCTGCTTACAGACAGAAATTTTGGTACTTCATTCTTTAATCCGGCCGGCGGTGGTGACCCTATATTTTGGCAGCATTTATTCTGGTTTTTTGGCCATCCTGAGGTTTATATTATTATTCTACCGGGCTTCGGTATTGTGAGCCATATCATTTCAACATTTTCTAAAAAGCCCGTGTTTGGTTATTTAGGAATGGCTTATGCCATGGCAAGTATTGGAGTTGTTGGATTTGTAGTGTGGGCGCATCATATGTATGCCGTAGGATTTAATGTTGATACTATTGCCTATTTTACTTTAGCAACCATGGTTATTGCTGTACCTACAGGTATTAAGATATTCAGTTGGATTGCCACTATGTGGGGTGGTTCAATTGAATTTAAAACTCCTATGTTATATGCCATAGGTATGATTTTCTTATTCACTGTCGGAGGGGTAACAGGTGTTGTTCTTGCAAATGGTGGTTTAGATAGGGTCTTTCATGATACTTATTATGTAGTTGCACATTTTCATTATACGATGTCTATGGGAGCTGTTTTTTCAGCTTATGCCGCGTTTTATTATTGGTTTGGTAAAATGTCAGGAAGACAATATAAAGAATTATTTGGTCAGATTCATTTTACTTTAACATTTATTGGTGTTAACTTGACATTCTTCCCACAACATTTCTTGGGAATGGCTGGTATGCCAAGAAGAATTCCAGACTATCCTGATGCTTTTGCAGGTTGGAACTATGTTTCATCCATAGGTTCTTACCTTTCATTTTCAGCCGCGATATTTTTTATATTTATTATTTTCCATACTTTAAAATATGGTAAAAAATGTCCTAATGATCCATGGAAAGATACTTCCGGAACTTTAGAATGGACAGTGTCTTCACCCCCACCATTTCATAGTTATGACAAGATACCGGAAATTAAATAAAGAAGAAGCGGGAGCTAAATCTTCAGATTCTACTAATCTTTTATCTGCTCCTGAAGCGCAGATAAAAGATTATATATCGTTGTTAAAACCACGAGTAATGTCGCTCGTGGTTTTTACAGCTTCGGTAGGTATATATTTAGCGCCAGGAGAGATTAATCCTTTTGTGGCCTTTATAGCTATATTGTGCATCTCTTTTGCCTCCGGCGCTTCAGGTGCTATAAATATGTGGTATGAAAGAGATTTAGATCTATTAATGAACAGAACTAAAAACAGACCCATACCCGGAAAAAGAATGCTGCCGCAAAGTGCAATTGAGTTTGCCGTAGTAACGGCCTTCATTAGTGTTTTTGTTATGAGTCTGGCGGTCAATTTTGTGGCAGGTGTGTTGTTATTATGTGCGATTTTATTTTATGTTTTTATATACACTGTTTGGCTTAAAAGGCGTACACCACAAAATATAGTTATAGGTGGTGCCGCCGGAGCACTTCCACCTGTCATCGGATGGGCGTGTGTAACAGGTAGTGTTACTTGGGAAAGTATAGCGTTGTTTTTAATTATTTTCTTATGGACTCCTCCTCATTTTTGGGCACTGGCTTTATATAAAAATGAAGATTACACAAGGGCAGGAATTCCAATGTTGCCTGTAGTTTCAGGTCTAAAAGAAACCAGAAAGCAAATATTAATATATAGTGTGATATTGTTGTTGGCTTCTTTGTGGCCTGTTGGTCTTGGTATGTTTGGAGCTACATATGGTGTAGGAGCTATTATTCTGGGACTGATATTTTTATATCTGGCGTGTAAGCTATATATCGAATATAAGGAGGAATTAGCTCGAAAAACTTTTAAATATTCATTGCTATATTTAGCATTGTTGTTTTCACTAATGGTTGTTGATAATATAATACAGAAATTATAAGGATAAAAAAAATATGCCCTTACATCCATTACATGAGAAGAAAAAAACTAAAAATTATGCACTGATGATTATTATTGCATCTTTGATGGTGTTGTTTTTTACTGTAACAATTATTAAAATTTCAGAAGTAAATAGTAATGTTGAAATTAAGTCAGAAAAATAAAAAAACCGCTACAACGGTTATTACATTAGTTTTGGGGATGTTTATATTAGCATTTGCCTCATTTCCTTTGTATAATCTTTTTTGTAAGGTAACTGGTTACGATGGTACGCCGGTCATAGCACAACAAGACTATGCATCGAAAAAAGGCGAAAGATCTATAACTGTCAGATTTAACGCTGACATCAATAATAATCTTCCTTGGGAGTTTTCGCCTGTGCAAACTATGGTTAAGGTACAAACGGGAGAAAATAAATTAATTTTCTATACTGCAAAAAACATGTCTGATTCTGCAATAAAGGGTGTTGCCACTTTTAATGTAAATCCTGAGAAGGCATCACCATATTTTAATAAAGTGCAGTGTTTTTGCTTTGAAGAACAAACATTAGGTGCACATGAAGCCGTAGAAATGCCGGTATCTTTTTTTATAGATCCGGAAATTGAAAATGATCCTAACTTATCAGATGTAAATACCATTACTCTTTCGTATACTTTTTTTAAAACTGAAGATTAATGTTTAGCAATATAAGCTGGATTTTTTTTATAATGGCTGTATAAGCTGGATTATCAGTATAAATAAATTTGGAGTAAAATGATGGCAGCAAAGCAAAATCATAATTATCATCTGGTTGATCCAAGCCCTTGGCCTATCGTGGGATCTTTCTCTGCCCTACTTTTAGCTACTGGAGCATTATTTTTTATACATGATAAAGCAATGGGCAAAATATTACTACCGGCAGGTTTGTTTATGGTTCTATTTTCTATGTTTGCTTGGTGGAGAGATGTTATAAAAGAAGGTTCGCAAGGCCATCATAAGTCAGTTGTAAGAAGTGGCTTAAGACTAGGTATGGCATTGTTTATATTATCGGAACTGATGTTTTTCTTTGCTTTTTTCTGGTCCTTCTTTAAAGCGGTGCTAATGCCTGTTTTGGTTTTTGACGGTAGTCATCTATTTGAACAAGGAATATCGGTTGTATCTGGAATCTGGCCGCCTACAGGTATTAAAACATTAGATGCCTGGGATATTCCTTTTATTAATACTTTAATCTTATTGTTATCAGGTAGTACGGTCACTTGGGCGCACTACTGTCTTTTGCATAATGACAGAAAAAACTTAATCAGAGCTTTGCTGATTACTGTTATATTAGGGGCCATATTTACTTGCTTCCAAGTTTATGAATATCATCACGCGTCTTTTGGATTTAAAGACGGTATTTATGCCTCTAACTTTTATATGGCAACAGGGTTTCATGGGGCGCATGTGTTGATAGGAACTTTATTTCTGACGGTGTGTTTGATACGGGCAATAAAGGGGCAGATGGATCCAGAAGGTCACCTTGCGTTCGAATTTGCTGCCTGGTACTGGCATTTTGTAGATGTTGTGTGGTTGTTCCTTTTTGCTTTCGTATATGTTTGGGGAGCTTAACTTAATTTGTTAAGTTGAAAATGGTTCAAGAAACTGTATCTTTATTTAAAATAGCGTTTCTCCATAAGTACCCATATTTTAGTAAGGGTGATATTCATAACTCTATGTTTGTTATGAGTGATCTATGCAGCTACTGTGACTTTTTATTAGCAAAACATAAAACTGGTGATCGAAGCGCTTGTTTTGCGGATTTTGTATTTAAAATTCCATTTTGGGCTCATTTTTTAATTTGGTCAATAGTAGCCACAATTAGCTATTTGTATTTATTAAGAGTAATAAAGTCTTTTTTAATTGGTCTTCATTATAAAAATAACTTGTTAGAATTTAGTAAAGAGGACAAAAAATGAAATCAAAGTCACTGATAATTCCAACCATCTTTACTATCTTTGCGTTATTGGTTTTGCTGATTCTTGGAACGTGGCAGATACAAAGATTATTGTATAAAGAAAATCTGATCAAAACTCTAAATGAACAAGCAACATTACCTGCTATAGAGTTACCTGAAAATTTAACTGATATTTTAGATAAGGAATATCGCCTGGTTAGATTGCGAGGCGAATATTTGCATGATAAAGAGATGTATTTATTTACAGGATCTCTTTCTGCAAGAGGACCTTCTGGTTATAATATACTAACACCATTTAAGACAAGCCAAGGAAGATATATTCTAGTAGATAGAGGCTGGGTTGGAGCGGAGCGCAAGTCACCAGATACCAGGCCTGAAACTTTAACTTCCGGCAGTGTTGATCTTGTTGCGATGATACATAAAGGTGAACGTCCGGGACGTTTTACTCCCGATAATGATGTAGTGAAAAATCTATGGTTTTGGATAGATATTGACGCTATTAAAAGTTATGCTGGTGTTCCTATGGAAAATATATATGTTAGGTTATTGAAAACTAAAGGAGAAGTAACCTTTCCAATAGCAGGTGATGCTACGATCAAAGTTAGAAATGATCATTTACAATATGCGATTACTTGGTACACTCTTGCTGTGATATTGATAGTTATATATTTTCTTTATAGTAGAAAATTAAAAGAATAAATAGATTAAAAAGTAATTTTTATAGGACAAACTGGATAATTAAACTGGATAATTAAAATGGATAATTATAAGACATTAGAAAAAATATATAAAAAGGTTAATGATATTGATCAGGCCTGTGCGATATTGCGTTGGGATATGGCAACTGTTATGCCTAAATCAGGCGCGGAGGCAAGGTCGGAGCAGCTAGCTACTTTATCAAGCATAAAGCACGCTCTAGTAACAGATGATGGTGTAGGCGACTTGTTACAAAATGCTGGCACACAAGGCAGAAAGCTTAACGATTGGCAGCAAGCTAATTTAAAACTGATGAAACGTCAGTGGAATCACTGGGCATCAATACCTCGCAACCTAATTAGGCAACTAGTATTGGAAGGTTCTAAATGTGAGATGGTATGGCGTACGGCCAGAGCTGATAATGATTTTAATGCATTGGCACCTCATTTAAAGAAAGTTGTAAATACCGTAAGACAAGTTGCGTCTTTAAAAGCTGAAGTTTTTGGATGTAGTCCATACGAGGCTTTATTGGATGAGTATGATCAGGGGCGTAAAATAGCTCAGTTAGATCAGGTGTTTGATAATCTGAAGGATTTCTTGCCTAACTTTATAGGACAGGTTGTGGAAAAACAGAAATCTTCAAAAATCACTCCATTAAAGGGACCTTTTGCTATAGAAAAACAAAAAAACATAGCAACAAAAATTATGAAGGTAATAGGGTTTGATGTTGAGCAGGGGCGCTTAGATGAGAGTCATCATCCTTTCTGCGGAGGGTATCCTTCCGATATTAGAATTACTACAAGATATGATGAAAATGACTTTAATTCTTCTTTTATGGGAGTCGTTCACGAGTCAGGTCATGCAATGTATGAAGCGAATCTTCCTGAAAAATGGCTAAGTCAACCAGTAGGGCAGGCATGTGGCATGTCAATTCACGAGAGTCAGTCACTATTGATTGAAATGCAGGTTTGCAGAAGTAAGCAATTTGTAAAATTTATATCTCCGTTATTAAAAGAAGAGTTTGGATCTAAATCCAAGGGATTTTCAAGCGATAATCTGTTTAAGATCTATAATAAGGTTGAACCATCATTCATTCGCGTTGACGCCGATGAGGTAACGTATCCTGCCCATATTATGATTAGATATTATATGGAAAAATATCTAATAGCTGGAGAAATGGAGATTGATGATTTGCAAGAAGCTTGGAACCAGGGTATGGAAAAGTTTCTTGGCGTAAAAGTAACGTCAGATAAAGATGGTTGTATGCAGGATATTCACTGGATGGACGGAACATTTGGATATTTTCCTACTTATACATTAGGCAGTATTTACGCTGCGCAGTTATTTGCTGCTGCGACACAAGCTGATACAAATATTTTACCTTCTATTGAAAAAGGTGATTTTATTCCTCTTAAAGCTTGGTTAAATACTAATGTACATGAGCTTGGGTCTAAAATGTCTGCCGATGAAATAGTCGAATCAGCTACGGGTAGTGCCCTTGATGTTGAAATGTATAAAAATTATTTAAAAGAACGTTATTTGGATAGCTATTAAGTAAAAATATATGAGATATATTAGCACCAGGGGAGATGCTCCAATACTTGGATTTGAAGATGTTGTCATAGCCGGTCTTGCCCAAGATGGCGGGCTTTATGTTCCTGAAGAAATCCCACAATTTTCCCATGAAGAAATTTCTTTAATGAAAGATTTGTCGTATCAGGATCTGATGCTTAAAATTATTACGCCTTTTATAGGCGATGAAATTAGGCAGGATGTGCTAATAAAATTGATCGATCTAAGCTATAAACAATTTAGAGATAAAGATATAGCTCCACTTAAGAAAATAAATAATAAAGAATATATTCTTGAACTTTTTCATGGACCTACACTGGCTTTTAAAGATTTTGCCCTGCAGTTCTTAGGAAGATTATTTGATTATATTTTAATAAAGAGAAAACAAAGGGTAGTCATTATCGGAGCTACTTCAGGAGATACTGGATCAGCTGCTTTAGAGGGATGTAGACACAGTGATAACGTTGATATGTTTATTATGCATCCATATAATGGGGTATCCGATGTTCAAAGAAAACAAATGACTACTATTTTAGCTGATAATGTGTGTAATATTGCCGTAGAAGGAAATTTTGATGATTGTCAGCATATAGTAAAGGAATTATTTGCAGATCAAAGTTTTTTACCCAAAGATCGATCTTTGGTAGCGATAAATTCAATTAACTGGTGTCGTATTATGGCCCAGATAGTTTATTATTTTTATGCCGCCCTAAAGTTAGGGTCTCCTGATAAAGAAATATCATTTTCTGTTCCAACGGGAAATTTTGGAGATGTTTTTGCCGGCTACATGGCAAAAAGAATGGGCCTTCCGATTAAGAAGCTTATAGTTGCTACTAATAAGAATGATATATTACACCGATTTTTTGCTAACAATGATTATAGTAGAAAAAATTTGGTAAAAACATTGT
>JBIKME010000026.1:0-8931 GCA_044359415.1 Rickettsiales bacterium
AGGATATATTAAGCATGGATGTAGTTATGGATAAAAAGAAGCCCACAGTTTCTAAAAGTTATTTACTCCTTTTAGTTCTGATAACATCTTTATGGCTCTTTACCGCCTGGAACATATACACCAAACCAGACCCTGCAAATATTGATGATAAAATCAGCAATATTAATCAAACTTTAGCGTCAAACAACATCACGGTTGCATTTTTAGAAAACAGACTTACTACGCTTGAAAAAAAACTTGAGGCTATCAACGCTTTTATTATAGCAGTAAACTCTAATGAGGATGTAAAAAACATAGCAGGTAACAATACTCAACCTACCGAATCATCAGAAACACTTACATCTTCCGATAACACAGGGAAAATAAACAATCCGCAATCAGAGATTCCAAACAAGGCAGATAATAGCATAAGCTTATCTACAAACCCCTCTCAATCTCATGATAGTATAGAAAATATCGCTAATACAACTGGAGAAAACATTACATATTTATCAAGCGATGTTATTTTATCCGCAATTAGATTGCATGAATCAATATTAAAAAATGCTGATTTTGATAGCGAGTTAAGAATTCTAAAATCTCTATCGGCTAACCACCCTGCAATTCAAAAAGAAATAGCTATAATAGAACAGAATACCCCAATTGGTAAAAGCACAATGGAAGAGCTAATTGTAGAGTTTGATGTTATAACAACTGAAATTGTGCGTCACGAAAAAGAACAAAAGTTAAACCCTACTATAACTGATCAGCTAACTATTTATTTATCTAAGCTGGTTGATATTAAAAAAGTTAAAGCAGATAGCCTTAGTAATACATCAGAAGATATATTAGCCAGAACATATGGCAACCTTATTAAGTCAAACCTTAAAAATGCAATTATTGAAGCCAAAAAACTAGAGGGTAACGCAAAAGCTATAGCTACAGATTGGATAGTAAAAGCAGAAGCAAGAAATTCACTTAATGATGCGTCTGGAAACATATTTAAATATATCACCAACTTTACAAATTAGATTGTACGGGAGTATTCCATTACGCGAGAACTTAGTCATAATATACGCCACTATAGTCACTCACACCTGTTAAATAACATGCCATCCTTCCTGGATTAAGAGGAGGGGCATCTTTTACTGTAATACGAATATCTCCTGAAATCCGCGCTTCAGCGCCACGTGTCATATCATTTAATAAACCGGCCATCCTTTCTGGATTGCCTAAGATTCTTTCTATTTCCATTTCAGGTAAATACTGCAGGACTGTTGCGAACAACAATCGAGACATAGTTTCGGCCATATCACTACCACTAAATATCTGCTGTTTATGTGATAACTCTACACAGCCGACATTACACCCACGTTTTATAGTACTATATACAAGCTTACGATTACCTTCGCATATTTCAATAGACAGATTGTCCGTTACAGCAACGGATCTCCGACTAACATCAGTTCCTCGCAACATCCATTGATCACGCAATATAAAAATTGCTTTTTCTTGAAAGTCCGGATGATCATTGCCTATGTAAATTTGCGCACCATCGGCAACAGCATTATCACCATCAGGAAAAATCAATGTCTTACCAAATTCAAAATTCAAACAAGTCTGTTTTTTTTCTATATCTGCTGGTATTGCTTCCGAAACTGAATCTTCTCCAGTACCCCTACCTCTTCCTGCTGAATAACCTCTTCCATCAGCTCTAGTTTTAAGGGCTTTTTTTGAAATAATTAACGCTACTCCATCAGGTCCGGCACCTGAAGTGTGACTAAGAATAAATGGGATGTTATTAATTACAGCTGATATTCGGTTTAATATTTCCAGACTTTTATGGCTGGTGTAAAAACTGGATAAATACTCCATATTTGCTGCTATTGTCTTATAATAAAGCTCTTTTGGTATAAAACTATCATCAACATTATGATGAATTGAAGAGTTTTGCCATGTAGTAAAACACCTAGTACTTACAGAAGCAGTTCTAGCAACTGATGACGGAACCATCGGTGGTCTTGCATTTGCTGCACAACGCATCTCTAAGGGAGAAATAGGAGGCAACGCTCCTGAAAAATCAAATGATGACGGAACCATCGGTGGTCTTTTATTTGCTGCATAAAGCCTCCCTAAGGGAACAAGACGATGAAACGCTCCGGAAGAAAGCTTCCCCCATCTGCTTAACATAAATTACTAGCTCCTATAATCAGCATTTATGGTTATATATGCATGCGTTAAATCACAAGTCCACACTGTTGATCTGCCATCTGCAACAGCTACATCCACAGATATATTTATATTCTTTCCCTGCATATGCTGAGTTACTTTACTTTCTATATAATCAGGATTTAACTGGCCTTCTTTAGCGATTACTATACCACCTATTGCAATCGACATTTTGTCTCTATTTGCCTCTTGTCCTGACTTTCCAACTGCCATAACAATTCTACCCCAGTTAGCATCTTCTCCTGCAATGGCCGTTTTAACCAAAGGAGAGTTAGCAATTGCAAGCGCAATTATTTTAGCAGAACTATCATCTTCAGCCCCATTTACATTAACTTCTATAAATTTAGTTGCTCCTTCTCCATCTTTTACTATAAAATGCGCAAGCTCTAATAAGACTTCATTTAGCTTTTCGGCAAAATCAGATAGATCAGCGCTTGTATCATTTTGCGCCTTACCTGTTGCAAATAACAAAGCTGTATCGCTAGTTGATGTATCGCTATCAACCGTGATCGAATTAAAGGATTTATTAACCCCATCTAACAATAAATGTTGCAGATCTTCTTGTTTTATTGCAGCATCAGTAAAAATATAGGCCAGCATGGTCGCCATATCCGGAGCTATCATACCGGAACCTTTAGCAATACCATTTATGTTGACTATTTTGCCACCAATTGTAGCTCTACGAGTTGCCCCTTTTGAAAAAGTATCCGTGGTACAAATCGCTTTAGCTGCATTTTCGAATATATGATCTTCTAAATTATTTTTAATATCTGCCAAAGCTGACGTTATTTTTTCATCTGCCAAAGGCTGACCTATGACTCCCGTGGCGCAAGGATATATTTCATCTTCAGAACATTGCCACAAATCCTTGGCGCATCTTACAATTCTATTTACAGACTCCTCTCCTGCACGCCCGTTAAATGCATTAGAGTTACCTGAGTTTACTATTAAAACTCTAGCCTTACCACATTGCAAAGCTTTTCTGCCCCATAAAATATTCGCGCTTGCAGTTTTAGATTTTGTAAAAACTCCGGCTACAACCGTATCTTTTACAAACTCAGCCACTAATAAATCTGCTCTGTCTTTATATTTTATTCCAACAGACTGAACTGCCATCTTTACACCTTCTATAGTAGGCATAACCGGAAATGCATCTGGTGCTAAAGGTGAAACACTCATATCAAACCTATTTTTCTTCCTTTTTTTTCTTTGTTTTCTTTGTTTTTTGTTTAGCTAACAATTCTAAAGCCTGATCCATAGTTATATCATCAGCCGTCATATTTTTAGCAAGTGAAGCATTCGTCTTTAAATGCTTTACATAAGGACCATAACGCCCATCATATACAGCAACCTGTTTACCATCTTTTGGATGATTACCTATAACCCTAATAGGCTCAGCGCTTTTATCAGATTTTTGATTTTCTGCAATCAAAAATACAGCTCTGTTTATACCTATAGTCAAAGGATCATCTTCTTTTAAAGAAGTATATTTACCGTCGTGACGAATATAAGGGCCATACATACCTATTCCTGCTGCTATAACCTTGCCGGTTTCAGGATGCGAACCAATTTGACGCGGCAAAGATAACAATCCCTCCGCTACATTTATATCAACATCATCAGAACTAATCGTTTTAGGAATAGATACTCTTTTTGGTTTACTAGCTTTTTCTTGTTGCTCACCTAATTGCAAATAAAAACCATAAGGCCCTTTTTTCAATAAAATATCTAAACCAGATTGTTTATCTACACCCAATAATTTTGGTTCCAAAAAGTCATTTGACTGGCCGCCTTCCTCACCTTCTTTTACTTCTCCAATGCTATGAGTATAAGAACAATCCGGGTAGTTCGAACAGCCTAAAAATGCACTAAATTTACCAAGCTTTAAGCTAAGATTTCCTTCTCTGCACTTAGGACAACCACGATCTAATTCACCTTTATCATCCTTCTTAAACAACCAATCTCCTAAAAGATTGTTTAGCTCGTGAATTACGTCTGATAATTTAAATTCTTTTACAGAAGCTATATTGGCATTAAAATCATTCCAAAAGCTACGTAACATATCTTTCCAATCCATATCACCATTTGATATATTATCCAGATCATCTTCTAGCTTTGCAGTAAAGTCATATTCAACATAACGAGCAAAGAATCCTTTCAAGAAGGCTGTTACAATCCTTCCTCTATCTTCAACATGAAAACGCTTTTTCTCTATTCTCACATAATCACGCTCTTGCAGTACAGATATAATACTTGCATATGTTGAAGGTCGTCCGATTCCTAGCTCTTCAAGTTTTTTGACCAAAGACGCTTCACTATATCTTGGAGGAGGCTGTGTAAAATGTTGCTCTGAATCAACCGCATTTAGACCTAAATCCTCACCTTTTTCCATTACAGGCAATATTCTGCCTTCCTCATCTTGTTCATCGTCTTTACTTTCGCGATATAACTTATAAAATCCTTCGAAGGCTACTGTAGATCCATTTGCACGCGCAACAGCATAACCATCTGAAGATATTATAGTAGCCACAACCTGATCTAAAACCGCAGACTCCATCTGACTAGATAGCATACGCTTCCATATTAAATCATATAATTTAATTTGCTCTTCATCTAAATATTTAGACATCAATTGTGGCAATCTAGATATATCTGTAGGCCTTATTGCCTCATGCGCCTCTTGTGCATTTTTAGCCTTCGTAATATATTCTCTAATTTTTGAAGGGACGAAATCTTTCCCATATTTATCAGCAATAAGCTTACGCGCAGAATCAATAGCATCTTTTCCAACATTCACACCATCTGTACGCATATAGGTAATTAGACCTACCGTTTCCCCACCTATTTCTATGCCTTCATATAATTTTTGGGCAATTTGCATAGTACGCTTTGCTCCAAAGCCAAGCTTACGGGAAGCCTCTTGTTGTAATGACGATGTTGTAAAGGGTGGCTGTGGATTTCTACGAGATTGTTTCTTTTCAATATCTGATATTCTATAGTCTTTATGTTTTAACTTTGATACTATATCACCAGCGCTGTCTTGCGTAACTATATCAAATTGATTTAACTTATTATTATCTAAATGAGTTATTTTTGCTACAAAATTTTCACCCCTTGCAGTTCTAAGAGAAAGACTAATGTCCCAATATTCTTTGGACTTAAAAGCCTCAATATCGGATTCTCTGTCAGTTATAAGACGCAAAGCAACTGATTGCACTCTACCTGCCGATTTACTACCCGGTAATTTACGCCACAACACAGGTGACAAAGTAAATCCTACGAGATAGTCAAGCGCTCTTCTTGCTTGCTGCGCATTTACCAGATCCATATCTAAATCTCTAGGATTAGCTACGGCGTTTAGCACAGCTTGCTTAGTAATTTCATGAAATACTATACGATGAATTTTCGCTGCTTTCTTTATTGCCTTTCTTTTCCTAAGAACTTCAATCACATGCCATGATATCGCCTCACCTTCTCTATCAGGGTCGGTGGCAAGATATATTTGATCGCTATTTTTAGCTATATCTACCAAAGCTTTTACATGCTTTGTGGACTTAGGAGAGATTTCATAGTCCATGGCAAAATCCTCTTCGGGACGCACCGATCCATCTTTCGAAGGAAGGTCAACCACATGTCCAAAAGAAGCTAAAACCCTGAAGTCAGCGCCAAGATATTTTTCTATTGTTTTGGCTTTTGCCGGAGACTCCACAATTACTAAATTCATTCCGCTCCTTACACTTCTTATCACATTTCTTATTTGTGATAATCTTTACCTAAAAGAATATATTAATCAATGTTTATAGATAATTTCAATATGAAGAAAAGGACTTTTTTTATAATTATTAATAATTATAAAAACATATTGAATATAAATTAGATGCTAATGTAATGATAAAGCCTCCAGATTAGGCAACCGCGGAGGTTATCTAACCTTATAAACAAGCTTTTGGAATTTTTTCCAAAATGCCTGATCGTAGTTCATTTCTTTGTCCAAATCTAACATGAGGGCTATTTTTTGCGCTTTTTCTTTTCCTAAAGTGCAAGTTGCACCATTTCTTTCTATAATTTCCAGATATAAGAATTCAAATGCCATAGCATACTCGTCATGGTCAAGGTAGTGTTGTATACATTTAATCCTATCTTCTGGAATTTTTTCTTTATTCGCATTAATTTCAGATTGAATATCTGTGACTAACTGTTGCCAGTCTAAATTTTTAGTAGCCCATGTCATATTATTTACCTCTGGTTTGGTGGAACATTTGTTGGGTATGCGCTAGAAATTTTACCTTCTCTAGGATGTCCTTCTGGAAAGAATGTTACTCGTATGTCTACTCCATTTACAATACCGTCCGCATAAGGCGTTCCTCTAGGATCTACCCCTTTTGTTGAAATAGGGTTCGTAGTTACATCAGAAACCGCACTTATTATATCCTGGTCAGACCAATCTGCTGGAAATTCTGTTTTACCTGGCTTTCCAGTGCCTGAGGCATGGTTAGATATTATATGCCCACCCCTTCCATTTGTTATGTCAACACTATCATTCCTAAACGCATTCCCCAGATTAGTCAACCAATCCTGTAAAATTGAGAACCCTTCATTATTTACATCTGGCAGATTATCTTCCGTATAGGTGACGAGGGTGTTGTCGTTGAGCCTGATCACATTATTTGCCGTTTATTTGCCTAAAATTAATCAAAATATTTGATGTTTAGCAAAATAACCCACCAAAAAGCTTGATAAAAGCTTAAAGGTTGGTCTCTCTAATGTGATCAGGCACATCAACTGGTCTCATTTTTGGGGAGCATTACGATCCTTGCAATTCCATTCGCCAGTCTTCGCACGATCAACCCAATTCTCTCCGAATTCATCAAAGCCATCGCCATTTATTGCGGTTTCAACACATGCACCTATTGTGGAGCATTACGCACTTGTATTAAAAGTAAAATCAACATCTCGTGACTTTGAAAAATCATCTCCTAATTCCTCATATTTCATAAGCAATTTAGTATCTTACTGTGCTGTATCCAGTAATAAATTTGTGATATTCATAACGCAATACTCTAAATTTATAACAGAGATTCATCAAACCAAACATCTTCGTATTTTCCATCAGTTAAAAATCGATATCCAGGCGGTAAGGCAAGAAATTTTATTATATCAGGGCACCAATTTTTTATGTGCTCTACGTGCAATGGAACAAAGAAATTAGGATCATTAGATAATTCTTCTCCCGCCCATATATACCAACCTGTCGTATCTCCTTCAGGAAAGTGCCTCAAGCCATTTATAGGTAAAATCCCTTTCTTTACATTTTTTGCAATACCAATTTTGAGATTTTCCTGTGAAGGATAAAAACTAGCTTTATATTTTTTACAAACTTCTCTTTGTATTTGTTCATTACTCAATATCTAACTCCTTCTTTTTTTGTTTTGAGAACTTACTCAAATTAGCCCCTTGCTTTACTGAACAAGTAGGGCATTGTGGCTGAACGGCATCCACATCTCTCATTCTAACCGTATCAATAGTCCCTGTCTCATAATATTCTTCTACTAAAGGTTTTTTATGATCAGCAATCTGTTTATCTGTTTTTACCCCGCAATCAATACAAGGTTTGCCCTGCACAGAGTCCCTTTGTGCTTTTATGGTTGCATTGTTAGGTCTTTTATATGGAATGAGTAGAGTCTTTCATGCAATGCTGCGCACTGCAAAAAAGACTCTACTCATTGGTCATAGCTGGCATGCATTCCTATTACGTTATTACCATAAGACACACCGGCTGATACGATTTTACTGCCGGATTCATTTAGATGGGATTGTTATTTTTCAGAAACTTTATAATTAAATCTAAAACCAGCACCTTCAACAACATCTTTTACTTTTTCTAGGAAATTTATTGTTTCATTATTGAATTGATATTTTGATATTATTTCGATTTCTACTTTTTTGTTTTTATATTTTGGGTATTCTTCGTACATTTCACCACTTTCTACAAATGATAAGCATGTATTAATATTTTCTTGTATTAGGTATAAATGATCCAAATCGTTATTTTTCCAAGGTAAATGATCTGTAATAGTAAGAATTACAGTATTTGATTTTTTATTAATACGTGCAAAATCAATCTTTTTAACTTCCTCAATTGTCATAACTTCACCTCTAATTTTCCGGCCTTATAATCTCGACTTTTGTTGGTTCAATTCTTGTACCATTAGTAAAAGAACCTTTTCCTTTTCCTTTCCCAACAACAGTAGCTCCACTTTGCTCAATCTCAGGAAATGCTTTCTGCTGATTCTTAGTTAAAGGAGCTGTTCCAGAAGATTTGCACTCTACTAATTTACATCCACCTTGATTGTCTTTTGCAATAAAGTCAATTCTAGTTTTAGTGCCCTTATCCGTTTTTACAGTTATTTCTGGAACTACTTCAACATTATCATGGTCGCCTTTTAAACTTGTTCCAGTGTTATCTTCAAACGCCTTACCTTTTGCTTTATTCGCCTGAATAGTTGAAGTTGTTTTCCCAATCGCCCCACCGAGTACGATATTAGTCAAATTAGTAATAGAGTTCGACTGCTGATTATAACTCTGCTCCGTCTGGTTTTTTGTGGTATCTGAAATCTTTTACATCGCCAAGAAAGGCTTTGACTACCATGCCTCCACCAACTTTTATTAGCCCTGCAATAGAAGGCTTGCTAGCGGCGCAGGATATAAGATGTTACAGTTTAT